>JABIRQ010000391.1 GCA_018699755.1 Rhodospirillaceae bacterium
TAGTTCAGGTTCGCCGGGTCGGTGAGGATCAGGACGTCGAGCCCGCCCTTCGCCATGCGCGCCTTCACGCGGGTGATACGGTCCCGGTATTCGGCCCTCTCGAACACGGCCATGGCGCACCCTCTCTCCGGCCCGCCCCTCAGTCCTTCTCGAAAAGCTGGCGCGGGAAATCGCAGAAGACCTCCGACCCCGTCTCGGTGATGCGGAACGACTCGCTGATCTCGATGCCCCAGTTCTGGATCCAAAGGGACGGAATGCAATGCATGGTCATGCCCGGTTGCATCACGGTCTTGTCCTTGGGGCGCAGGCTGATCGTGTGCTCGCCCCAGTCGGGCGGATAGTTCACGCCGATCGAGTAGCCGATGCGCGATTCCTTCTCCAAGCCGTGCTTCGAGATGACGCCGCGCCAGGCTTCCTCGATCTGTTCCGCCGTCACGCCCGGCTTGGCGAAATCAAGGGCGGCGTTCAGGCCCTCGACCACAACCTTGGCCGTGTCGGAAACGACCGTCGGCGCCTTGCCGAGATAGACCGTGCGGGCCATCGGGCAGTGGTACTGGTGACGGGTCGTGCCGAGTTCGTAGATCGTGCCCTCGCCGGCGACGAATTCCTTGTCCGTCCAGGTTAGATGCGGCGCGTTCGAGGCGTCGCCCGTCGGCATGAGCGGTGGCAGAATGCCGGGATAGCCGCCGCCATAGCCGTCGGTCCCGACAACTTCCGCCCGGAAGATCTCGGCGGCCAGGGCGGACTGCTTCATGCCCGGCTCGATCCGGTTGACCGCCAGGCGCATGACCTTTTCCATGATGCGCGCCGCGTCCCGCATATAGCCGATCTCGCGCTCGGACTTCACGACCCGAACCCAGTTGACCAAGGCGGTCGTATCGACGAAGGAAGCGTTCGGCAGGCCCTTCTCCAACGAGGCTTGGCAGGCCGCTGTGTAGTAGTAGTTGTCCTGCTCGCTCCCCACCGTGCCCTTGTCCCAGCCGCGCTGCTTCAGGAAGTCGGCGACGAAATCCATCGGATGCCGCTCGGTCGACTGGACGTAGTGATCCGGGTAGCCGACGACATTGGCATGGTCGAGAAAGGCCGTGACATAGGCGCCGTTGGCGTCCTGGGCCCGGCCGATCCAGACCGGCTCGTCATGGTCCTGGGCCACGACCAGGCATTGGTGGACGTAGAACGACCAGCCGTCGTAACCGGAGAGGTAGTTCATGTTGGCCGGATCGGTGACGATCAGGACATCGATCCCCTTCTCCGCCATGCTCGCCTTGGTCTTCGAGACCCGGGCCATATATTCGTCGCGCTCGAAAACGCTCATGCTCCCCTCCATGCGTCGGCCGCCCCGGTTCCGGGCCGCGGCCGGTTGTCAGCTTTTCGGTTGGCTATTCGCGGATGCCGCGGCCGGCGGGCGTATCCTCGCCCAGGACCCGGTCGAGGACCCAGTTGTCGATGGTATGTACCAGCGGCTCCATGAAGGAGAGTCGTCCAGGTCGCGCCAACGGGGAATTGATGCCCCGCTGCTGGATCTCCGAGATGGTGTTGTCCTCCATCGCCGTCTGGTCCCAGCGGCCATAGTATTTCTTCACGACCTCGTCGAAATCGTCGCGTTCGACCGTTTTCTTGGGGAAAACCGCGCCATGGATCAGGTCCATCTTGTGCGGACCCTTGGGATGCACCTCCAGGTACCACATGCAATCCGAGGTGCAGCAGAACATGGTCGAAGGGTAGATCAGCGGGTAGTACGACCCGGCGCCGGCCTTGGCATCCAGGGTTTCGATCTCGGGAAAGCCCGTGTCGCCGGGCATCAGGGCGCGGCTGCCGGCTTGCTCGGTGTAGAGATAGACGAACTCGCCATCGACCGCCTGCGACGATTCGCGCTTCTTCTTGGCCTTGTGCTTGGAGATCGAACCGCCATGGACCATGGGGATGTGATAGGCCTCCATGGCGTTTTCCACGAAGATCTTCCAATTGCAGTCGATGGGAAAAACCACGCGGCGCGTGGTCACCATGTCTTCCATCTCGTGGCTCGTCAGCATGCCGTCGAGATCGCCGATGAAGTCCTTAAGCGGCCCGGCATCGGGATCGAAATTGATGAACATGAAGCTGGCCCAGGTCTCCAACCGCACGGGGATGAGGCCGTAATCGGCGCGGTCGAAGCCCTTGGTCTCCTCCATGTCCGGCGCGCCGGTCAGGCTGCCGTCGAGGCCATAGGTCCAGCCGTGATAGGGACATTGGATCGCCCGGCAGTTGCCATCGCCCTCGAGCAATTGCGCGCCCCGGTGGCGGCAGGTGTTGGCAAAGGCACGGACCTCGCCCGCACGGTTGCGCAGGATGACGACGGGCACCCCCGCGAAGTCGAAGGACGTATAGTCTCCCGGATTGGGGAGCTGATCGGTGCGGCCGACGAAGTTCCAGATCTTCATGAAGATCGTCTCGACCTCGCGCCGATAGAAGGCGTCGCTGGTGTAGCACCAGGGCGGCATCGTCTCGGCCTCGGCCATCGGCCTGCGGCACGCCTCGTAGAGCTTGGGATCGAAAATATCGACGTCGATGCTGTCCCAGGCATCGTAGACCTGTGCCGGCATGGCCATGGCGCCGTCTTCCCCCTCTTAAATCGTCGATCGAAACCTGTCTGCACGTTAGCAAAGCGCGAATGGCGCGCCTATAGCCGCATGGCGACGTTGTATGGCTTTCGAGATGACGTCGGCGGTGCATTTTTCATACTAAGGCGAGTTCCGGGTTGACGGTTGAACCGGATTGCATGCAATTTTGTCTACATTGATCGATACTCAATTCGACGCGCGGACAGCGCGATTGGCTTCCGCGATCAACTCGACGATCGCGGAAGCCGGATTGCCTATCGCGCCCTCTACCGGATCCTGTTCGACACCAAGGTTAAACATAAGGAAACGCCAGCATGAAATTCGATCTCTTCAATCTGATGCAGAAGCGCGACGAATCGTGGAAAGACACGGATGTCTTCGACGACGTGAAGGATCAAATCATGCTCGCCGAGGAAACCGGGATGGAGACCGCATGGTTCGCGGAGCACCATTTCAACAATTACAGCCTCTGCCCCTCGCCCCTGATGGCGGCGGCCTGGGCGGCGGGCTTCACGTCGAAAATCCGGGTCGGCTCGGCGGTGCTCGTCCTGCCGCTCTACAATCCGATGCGCGTGGCCCAGGAAATCGCCATGGTCGACACCGTATCGAACGGGCGCTTCGTGCTCGGCGTTGGCTCCGGCTATCAGGAATACGAGTTCGTGCGTTTCGGCACGAAACTGTCGGCCAATATCGAGACGACGATGGAAATTCTCGACATCATCGAACTCGCCCTGACCCAGGCCGTCTTCAAATATGACGGCAAGCATTTCCAGATTCCGGAAACCCAGATCGCCATCAAGTCGGTCCAGAAGCCGATGCCGGAAACCTGGGTCGCCGGCCTGCTGAACGTTCCCACCATGCAGGAACGGGTCGCGCGCAGCGGCTATGTGCCTTTCCTGACGCCGAGTTGGAGCCCGATCGAATCCCTGAACCGGGTTCACGAAACCTATGGCTCGATCTACGAGCGGATCGGCAAGGATCCGGCGAAACAGCCGCTTTCCATCATGCGCTTCACCCATATCACCGACAGCAAGGACGAGGCGCGCGACGCCGCCGAACGGGCCCGCTATTCCTCGCGCGTGTCCCTGGCCCTGCGCCTGAAATACGAGAAGTTCAACGGTATCTACGTCGAGGAGGCGCCGGCCCAGGACGAGCCTTCGCTCGACGAGATGGTGGACAACTACCTGATCGGCGATTCGGAGACGGTGATCGAGAAGATCCTGCACGATCACGAAGTGCTCGGGCACAGCCATGTCGCTTTCAACCTGCAGCTCGGCGGCGTGCCGCACGACCGGGTCATGAAGACACTCGAAAAGCTTGGCAGCGACGTGATCCCGGGCGTGAAAAAGGCCCTCAAAGAACGCGGAGCCGACGAAGCGCCGGTGATCCGTCAGCAGCCGCAGTTCGCCCAGGCCGCGGAGTAGCGTCGTCGCGACGGCCCCCGTGCCGAATACCCGCGGGGACCGTCCACTTCGACAGGGAAGCGAGTCTGCCGTGAGCGTCGATACCATGCAGATCGGAGCACCCGCCAATCGCGCTTCGTCCAAGCGGCGCACGGCGGACGAGCTATACGAACGGCTGCGTTGGATGGCGATGACCTGCCAGATTCGGCCCGGCGAACGAATCAACGAACTCGACCTCGCGCGCCGCTTCCAGGTCAGCCGGACGCCGTTGCGCGAGGCCCTCAACCGGCTCGTCGCGGAAGAGTTGCTGAGCTACGCCCCCAATCTCGGTTTCGAGCGCAGGCCCCTCAACCTGGACGAACTGGTCGATCTCTACGAACTCCGTTCGGTCGTCGAGGTCGCCGCGATCCGGCGTGCCGTCGAACGCGCCGAGGACGACGAAATTGCGCGGGTGCGCGCCGCCTGGGACGGGCTTGCCGATCGCCGGCCGTTTACCGCCGAGGAGGAGGTTCTTCACGACGAGCGCTTTCACGAAGGGCTCGTCGCCCTTTCCGGCAACCGGGAAGCGTTGCGCATCGTGAAATCGATAAACACGCGCATTCATTTCGTCCGGCTCGTCGCGCTCGGTCGCCAGGAGGCGCTCGAAGCGACCTATGGCGAACACGACTGCATCCTCGACGCCCTGGCGGCGCGCGACGCGGACGCCGCCGCCCGACTCTTGGCCGCGCATCTCGATCAGCGCATGGACACGCTGATGGACCTGCTCAAGGAAGGTGCGGCCCGCATCTTCGTTGGTAGGCGCGTGACAGGACGAGAGGCCGGATGAGCAGGCCCGACCATATCCATTTCGGCTATACGGTGGCTCCGGTCGACCGGGCCGGCTCGGACGACGACGCGCTCTACCGCGAATGCCTGGCCGATTGCGAGTACGGCCATGCGCTCGGCTATGACAGCGCCTGGTTCCTGGAGCATCACTTCACGGATTATTTCCCGACGCCGAGCCCCCTGCTGTTCATGGCCCATGTCGCGGCGCGGGTGCCGGGCCTTTCGCTCGGCACGGCTGTCCTGGTGACGCCCTGGTATCACCCCCTGCGCTTCGCCGAAGAGGTCGCGATGCTGAGCCTGCTGAGCGAGCAGCCGCTTCATCTCGGCATCGGGCGCGGCACGGCCAAGCTGGAATACGACGCCTGGGGCGTGGACATGGAAGAGGCACGCGAGCGCTTCGCCGAATGCCTCGAAATCACCCGCCTCGCCCACGCCGGAAAGCCGTTCCGGTTCGAAGGCAAGCATTTTCGGATGGGCCGGGAAGTGCCGATGCGCCCCGCGCCCCATGCCGAACGGATCAACTTCTATGGTGCGATCGGCAGTCCGGGTAGCGCCGAAATCATGGCCGATCTCGACCTCCCGCCCATGGTCGTCGCCAATTTCCCCCACCATATCCAGGCGCAGGTGATCGAAGCCTGGGAGAATAGGACCCGCGCGCGTGGCGGCGCGCTCGATCGGGACCGGCCGATCATGGTGCAGGCCTGGATCGCCGATACGGACGAAGAGGCGCAGGCTCTGGTCCGGCATTGGGCGCAGCCCTTCTTCGCTTTGCAGGCGCGGCACTACCAACCCGACGAAAGCGCCTATCAGGACATCAAAGGCTACGAGCAGTTCGCCAAGTTCTTCGGCAACCTCAAGCGGATGGCGGATCCGGAACAGATGGGCCCCTGGGTCGACCTGCAATTCGTCGGCTCGCCGGCCACGGTCAGACGCCAGGTCCAGGCCTATCTCGACATCGGTTTCAACCGCTTCATCGTGCAGGTCGCCACCTATGGCGTGCCCCGCGCGGTGCGCCACGGCATGCTCCGGCGCTTCGCGGAGGAGGTCGTGCCGGAATTCACGGATCGGTTCCAAGATATGAACACGACGGAATAGGCAACCAGAACCAGGCCAGAATCAGAGAGGCATCGCATCATGAAATACGACATCTTCAACCTGACCCAGAAACGCGACGACAGCTGGACGGCCAAGCGTGTGCTCAATCACGCGATGGACCAGGTCAAGCTGGCCGACGAGATGGGTTTCGAGACCGCCTGGTTCGCCGAGCATCATCTCAGCAACTACTGCCTGATCCCCTCGCCCTTGATGGCTTGCGCCTATCTCGCGCCCGTCACCAAGAACATTCGGCTGGGCGCTGCCGTCGTCGTCGCCCCGCTCTACAACCCCCTGCGCCTCGTGCAGGAAGTTGCGCTGGTCGATCAACTATCCGACGGGCGGCTCTCGCTGGGCCTCGGCGCGGGCTATCAGGACTATGAGTTCGACCGGTTCGGCGTGAAGCTGAAGGACGGCGTCGAGATGACGGTCGAAATGCTCGATATCATCGAATCCGCGCTGACCCGCGATTCCTTCTCCTATGACGGCAAGCACTTCAAGATTCCGCAGACCCAGATCGCCACCAAGCCAGTGCAGGAACCCCTGCCCGATATCTGGGTCGCCGGCCTGTCGGGGGTCGAGACCCTGCAGGACCGCATGGTCGCCAGCGGCTATTGCCCCATGCACTCCCCGGCCTGGATGCCGATCGACGTCGTCAAGCGGCCGCGCGCCGGCTACGACGAACGCCTGAGGAAGGCCGGCCGCGATCCGGACACCGCGCGATTCGGCGTCCAGCGCTTCATCTATGTCACGGACGACAAGGCCGAGGCCCGCAAGGCGGCAGAACACGCGCGCTATTCCTCGCGCCTCAGTCAATCCCTGACCAACAACACCTACAAGTTCGACGGCTATTACATCGAAGAGGAGGTCTGCGACTACGAGCCGTCGATCGAGGACTGCGTGAACAACTACGTCATCGGCTCGGTCGACCACGCGATCGCGACTCTGGTGAACGATTGGGAGACGGTGCGCCCTTCCAACATCATCTGCACCCTGCAGCTTGGCGGCGTGCCGGAAGAAAAGGTTATGCGCACCCTCGAACTGCTCGGCTCCGAGATCATACCGGGCGTCGAAAAGGAACTCGCCGCCCGCGGCGCGAAGCAGCCCGAGGCCATCGTCACCCGGCCGCAACTCGCCCAGGCGGCGGAGTAGGATATCCGAGCCTAACCGGTCAATTCCGCATAGGTCCCAGGCAGGGAGAAGCCATGCGTAAGCGGATCCTTCTCTTCGAAAACATAGGTTGAGCGGCCGAGATAAGACGCCGAACCGGTGACGCGGACGGTGACCGCATCCTCCACCGAGCCGGTGTCCGTGCCGATGACCGCGGCCTCGAAGGGAATCGGCGTCGGTCCGTAGAATTTCCGCGTCACGCCGCTTTCGATTCGTCCGCGCGCAAAATCGCGCGCCATCCGCGCGGTGACGCCGCCGCCGGTCGGGCTGCGGTCGATCTGGTTCCCCGCGAAGACGCATAGGTGATAGCTCCGCCGGTCGGTCGGCGCGTCGTCGGTCAGCATGGTCCCGAACAGATAGCCGAATTCGGCCGCGTCGGGATGGGTGATCGTCACCTGCGCCCGCGCCGCATCGTTGATCGCACGCGCGGCGGCCACCATCGCATCGACGGGCGCCTTGAAAAAATCGAAGCCGAGAGATGAGGCCGGCAGCATGGCGTAGAACGCGCCGCCATAGGCGATGTCCAGCGTGACCGATCCGAGGCCGGGCACCTCGACCTCGACGTCGCGGTGGCTGAGGAAAGACGGCACGCTGTCAAAGCTGGTGGCGACGACTTTGCCGTTGTCGACCGCGCAGGTGACCCCTACCACCCCGCAGGGCAGCTCGAGTCCGAAACGCGTTTCGGGTTCCTGCATGGGGACATGCCCGCTCTCGACCGCCCAGCGGCTGAAGGCGATCAGCCCGTGGCCGGACATGGTGGAATAGCCGCTGTGGTGGATGAACAACGCGCCGATGGCGGCGTCGGGCGCACACGGTTTCACCGGGATCATGCCGAACATATCGGCATGGCCGCGCGGCTCCTGCATCATCACGCGGCGCAAGACGTCATGGTCTCTGCGCGCCGCTTCGATCTTTTCGAGGATCGTCGCGCCCGGCAGTTCCGGATAGCCGCCGGTCACTATGCGCACCGGCTCCCCTGCGGTGTGCAGGTCGGTGATTTCGAGGTTCATCGTGAAGTCCTAAGTGTAGGCGCGTTGGCCGAAAAATATTGTATCCGCGCGTCGAGACTACGTCAGGGAATCGCTATATCCCGACGATCGTGTCGCCGCCGTTGATCGGAATGACCTGTCCGGTGATGAAATCGGCCTCCGCGCTGGCGAGATAGGCGACGGCATAGGCGATCTCGACCGGCGCGGCCTCGCGGCCGAGCGGCACTTCCCGCGCGATCACATCGGCCATCACGGCAGGGTCGCTCATCCCGGTGTTCACCCAGCCGGGCGCGATGCAGTTCACGTTGATCTTCCAGGGCGCGAATTCCTTGGCCCACGCTTTGGTCAGCCCCAGGATCGCGGCCTTGGCGGAGCAGTAGTGCGGCGCGAAGGCGTTGCCCCGCTGGCCCCAATTAGAAGCGATGTTGACGATCTTGCCGGTGCCCCGCGCCTTCATGCCGGGCAGGACCGCCTGGGTTGCGAAGAACGTTCCCTTGACGTGGACATCGACCATGCGGCGAAAGCTCGGGCCGTCCAACTCTTCCGTGTTGCGGTAGTCGGCGCCGATCCCGGCATTGTTGACCAGGATGTCGATCCGGCCCATCGCGGCTTCGGCGGCAACGATTTTCGCCTGGGTGTCGGCGATATCGGCCACGTCGGAGGCGATGACATGGGCCTCTCGTCCCTTGGCGCGGACGAGGTCGGCCGTCTCCGCCGCGGTCTCCGCGTTGAAATCCTGAACGACAATGTCCGCGCCCTTGTCCGCGAGCAGCAAGGCATCAGCCCGGCCGATGCCGGCGCCCGATCCCGTGATCAGAGCGACCTTCCCGTCAAAATCCTGCACAGCCGCTTTCCCCAAGGAGCCCCTACCGAAGCACCAGTTTACGGTGAGGCCCCAGCCACCCGCCAGCAATTTCAAACCATGGCAGCGACCTCTCACGAGGCCCAAAAAATTGCCATCCGATGCGTCGATCGGTTGCTCGTCCAAGAAACTGAATCTAAGTTCAGTTAAATCGACGGCCGGTTCGATCCGGCCCGCGGTCTTTCTGCAGAGAAGGAGTTCGACGATGGAATTCGGCCTCTTCAACATCATGCAAAAAGTCGATCACTCGAAATCGGACCGCGAGGTTTTCGAGGACGCCTTGGTGCAGACGGAGCTCGCCGAGGATCTGGGTTTCGCTTCGGCCTGGTTCGTCGAGCATCACTTTTTCAACTATTCGCTCTGCCCCTCGCCCCTGACAATGATTGCAGCGGCGGCCCAGCGCACCAAGCGCATCCGGCTGGCGACGGGCATCCTCGTCCTGCCGCTCTACGAGCCGGTGCGCCTTCTTCAGGAAATCTGCATGACCGACGCCCTGACGGAGGGCCGGCTCGACGTCGGCATCGGCTCCGGCTACCAGGACTACGAGTTCGTGCGGTTCCGCGTCGAGCTCGAGAAGAACATGGTCATGACCAGCGAGATGATGGATATCCTGGAACTCGGCCTGACCCGCGACGAGTTCGCCTATGACGGCGACTACTACAAGCTGCCGGAGACCAAGGTCGCCCTGTCGCCCTATCAGAAGCCGATGCCCCGCGTCTGGGTCGCCGGAATGATGAACAACGACGACTTCAAGCGCCGTGTGGTCAGTCACAACTACATGCCGATCCTGGCGAGCGCGACGCGCCCCGTCTCCGCCCTCGCCCCGGTGCGCGAAGCCTATGACACGGCCTATCGCGAGGCCGGGATCGATCCGGCGAACACGCCCATGGGTCTGATGCGCTACTTCCACTGCACGCATAGCAAGAAGGACGCCGCGCTGGCGACGATGGCGGCGCGCGATTCGACGCGCATCTCCCTCGCCCTGCGCCTCAACTACGCCGAGTTCGACGGCGTGTTGGCCAAGCCCATCCACTACAACGACGAGGAGCCGATCGAAAAGATGCAGGAGAAGCTCATCGTCGGCGACCCGGAGACCTGCGTGAAACGCATCCTCGAGGACCTCGACGTGGTGCGCCCGCACCATATCGCCCTCTTCGCCCAGCCCGGCGCCCTGGACAACGGCAAGGTCTGCAAGTCGATGGAGCTTTTCACCAAGGAAGCGATCCCCCTGCTCGAAAAAGAGCTGGGCAAGCCATTGGCCGAGATCGGCCCCCAGATCGGCGACGTCACCCCGAAGGTCGGCTCCGGATACGAGGCTACGGTGGAGTAGCCGGCGCGCCGCCGGCGCCGACCCGGCTTCGCCGCCAGGGCGACCTCCCTTCCGCCACCCTTGCCGGCTCGGCATTTCTTCGAGCGTTCTTCTATTGTCGATGGACCGGTCGCCCCTCCATGATCGATCAGACGAGGCCGTCACCGATCGCTACCTTGCGGGGGCCTTGTGCGTAGCCCTCTAACATTAGAATATCATAATGTATCTATGTGCGCCTATGGGGCGTCACACTAGGGGGGAGAACAGTTATGCGTGAGCGGATACACGGGTGCTTGAAGCGAGGCGGCCGGATGCTAGGTCTAACGGCTGGCCTCCTGGTTGCCGGCCTGCTTGCGGTTTCGCCGGTGATTGCGGACGATCAGCCCGAGCGGGACGAGGAATACCATCGCGACTTCCTGTTCGGCGTGCCGACCGATCCGAGCGAGGAATGGGCGCTGGCCGTCGGTGGACGCATCTATGACAAGTGGTGGGAGGTTCTAGAGGTCGACGAGCCCGAGGGCACGCACCCGGCCTATCCGGCCGAGGGCAAGAAGAGTGGCGCCAGCACCTGGCGCTGCAAGGAGTGCCACGGCTGGGACTACAAGGGTGCGGCAGGCGCCTACGGAACGGGCTCGCATTACACCGGCATCACGGGCGTGAGCGGCATGGCCGCCGAGGATCCGATACAGATCGGCGCGGCGGTGCGGGGCGCACCGCACGGCTTCACCCCGGAGATGATCCCCGACGACGCGCTCGGCCGGCTCGCCCTGTTCCTCA
>JABIRQ010000275.1 GCA_018699755.1 Rhodospirillaceae bacterium
GGGCCACGGCGCGGGCCGGGTCCGCGGGCCGGAAGACGTAGGAATGGACAAAATACACATGGGTCCCGTCGCCCAAGCCGTCCAGCACGGGATGCGGCTGCACGTCTTCCAGCGCGTTCCAGCCCATATGCGGCACCTTGAGTCCGTCGCCATGCGGCAGGGCGACGACATCGCCCTCGATCCAATCGAGCCCGGCATAGCTGCCGTGTTCGAGGCCGCGCGAGGCCATCAGCTGCATGCCGACGCAGATTCCGAGAAAAGGGCGGCCGCCGGCCAGGACCGCTTCGCCGAGGGCCTCGGCCATGCCGGGCAGGGCCGCCAGGCCGGCCATGCAATCGGCGAAGGCCCCGACCCCGGGCAGGACGATGCGCGCCGCATCCCTCAGATCCGCCGCCCGGTCGGTGACCAGGATGCGCTCGCCCGTGCCCGCGTCGGCCGCCGCGCGCTCGAACGCCTTGGCGGCGGAGCGCAGGTTGCCCGAGCCGTAATCGATGATGGCGACGCTCACGGCGCCCCTCCGCCGGCGCGCCGGCGCCGCGCGGACGATACGGCGTTCATGGCTTGGCCTCGCTCAGGCGGTGGAACCGCCGAGGGTTCCCTTGGTCGAGGGGACCGAATCGGCGGCGCGGGGATCGATCTCGACGGCCATGCGCAGGGCCCGCGCCAAGCCCTTGAAGCAGGATTCGACGATATGATGGTTGTTCAGGCCATAGAGGTTTTCGACATGCAGGGTGATGCCCCCGTTCTGGGCGAAGGCCTGGAACCATTCCTTGAACAACTCGGTGTCCATCTCGCCCAGCTTGTCGCGCGTGAATTCGACCTTCCAGACCAGATGGGGCCGGTTGGAAATGTCGAGTGCGACCCGGCTGCAGGTCTCGTCCATCGGAATCACGGCCTCGCCGAAGCGGCGGATGCCGCGCCGGTCGCCGAGGGCCTTGGCCAGCGCCTCGCCCAGCACGATGCCCGTGTCTTCCGTGGTGTGGTGGAAGTCGATATGCAGGTCGCCCTTGGCCTCGAGCTCGATATCCAACAGGCCGTGCCGGGCGAGCTGTTCGAGCATGTGGTCGAGAAAGCCGATCCCGGTCGCGATCTCTGCGCGGCCGGTGCCGTCCAGGTTCACCCGGGCACGGATTTCGGTTTCTTTGGTCTTGCGGGTCACGGTCGCTTCGCGCATGGCGGCGTCCCCTGTCAAATCTTCGGGGTCAAATCTTCGGGCCGAGCCCGGGGCCGAACCCCGGCCGCACCCCGAAAAAACCAAAGCATGCGGCGGCGCGCGCGTTGTATCAGGATGCAGGCCGCCGTGCCAGTCCGCCGCGCCCGAGCGCGTGCCGCCGCAAATCGACAATTTACCGCGTATTTGTGACATTTCCGGTTGCGTCGGACGACGCACGATGGTGCCATTCGCCCGCGCTGCACAACGACACAACAGATAAACCGGAAAAAAAGGCTGATCATGCGAGAACTGCATTTCGAACCGCATGAACCCATCTACCGGGCGGGCGACAAGGCGGAATCCGCTTTCGTCATCAAACAGGGAGAGGTCGAAGTCGCCGACCCCGAGGCGAAACGGCAGCCCGAGCGCCTGGGACCCGGCGCGGTGTTCGGCGAAGTCGCCATCATGCTGGGTCAGCCGCGCCAGCGCACGGCGCGGGCCCTGTCCGATGTCATCGTCCTGGCGATCACCCGCGCGGATTTCCTGCGCGCCTTCAACCAACGCTTCGACACCGTCGAGCCGTTCCTGCGGCGTCTTTTCGCGACCCTGCACGATGCCGAAGGCCTGGCCGAACGCGGCGCGCCGCTGCCGCCGCAGCTTTCGGCCAAGGCGGAGCCGTCGCCCGATCTTCCGCCCGTCGCGCCCGAGGCGGCAGTCGCCGCATATTCCATTCGCGTGGTGGCCGCGTCCGAAAGCCTGGCCGAGCAGCTCGGCGCGGCCGGCCTCGCGGTGGACGGGCTGCCGTTCCGGGTCGGACGCCAGCCGACCAAGGGAGAATCGCCGCCCACCGGCGGCCTCGAATTGAGCCTACAGGACGCCAAACCCTACAATCTGTCGCGCCGTCATTTCGCCATCGAAGCCGGCCCGGACAAGCCATTGGTGCGGGACATCGGCAGCCATCTCGGCACCATCGTGAACGGCGCAAAGATCGGCGGTTCCCAGCCGAATCGGAGCGCCCCGCTCGATCCCGGGGAGAATTCCGTGATCGCCGGGCGCGAAGGTTCGCCCTTCGTCTTCACGGTCACGGTCTCGTCGCCCTAGGGACGACATATCCATCCGCGCCTTGATCCGGGCGCCGCTGTCACCACATTCTGTGCAACCCTGCCCGCCCCGGAGACGGCTGTCCCCGGACACCCCCGACAACGGATCCCATGCCCATGCCCCAAGGCGACCACCCCACCTGGCACGGCACCACCATCCTGGCCGTGCGCAAGGACGACGCCGTGGTGATCGCCGGCGACGGCCAGGTCACCCTGGGCCAGACCGTCATCAAGTCCAATGCCCGCAAGGTGCGCCGGCTGGGCGATGGCGGCGTGATCGCCGGCTTCGCGGGCGCGACGGCCGATGCCTTCGCCCTGTTCGAACGGTTGGAGGCGCGCCTGGAGCAGTATCCCGGCCAGCTTGCCCGGGCCTGCGTCGAGCTGGCCAAGGAATGGCGCACGGACCGTTATCTGCGCCGGCTCGAAGCCATGATGGCCGTGGCCGACCGCGAAACCTCCCTCGTCCTGACCGGCACGGGCGACGTGCTGGAGCCCGAGGACGGGCTGATCGGCATCGGCTCGGGCGGCACCTATGCCCTCGCCGCCGCCCGCGCGCTGATGGCGGTCGACGGCTTGGAGGCGGAGGAGATCGCCCGACGGTCCATGGCGATCGCGGCGGAGATCTGCGTCTACACCAACACCAGCCTGGTGGTCGAACGGCTATGAGCGAATTCACCCCCCGCGAGATCGTCTCGGAGCTCGACCGCTTCATCGTCGGCCAGGCCGACGCCAAGCGCTCGGTCGCCATCGCCCTGCGCAACCGCTGGCGGCGCCAGCAGCTTCCCGAGGAGCTGCGCGAGGAAGTGCTGCCCAAGAACATCCTGATGATCGGCCCGACCGGGGTGGGCAAGACCGAGATCGCGCGCCGCCTCGCCCGCTTGGCGCAGGCCCCTTTCGTGAAGATCGAGGCGACCAAATTCACCGAGGTCGGCTATGTCGGCCGGGATGTCGAGCAGATCGTGCGCGACCTGGTCGATACGGCGATGCATATGGTCCGCGAACGCATGCGCAAGGACGTGACATCGCGCGCTGAACTCAACGCCGAGGAACGCGTACTCGATGCCCTGGTTGGAGAAAGCTCGGGGGCCGAAACCCGCAACAAGTTCCGCCGCATGTTGCGCGACGGGGAATTGGACGACAAGGAAATCGATCTGGAAATGCGCGATTCCGGCGGCGGTCTGCCGACCTTCGAAGTACCGGGTATGCCCGGCGCGCAGGTCGGCATGCTCAACCTCAACGACATGCTGGGCAAGGCGTTCGGCCAGCGCACCAAGCCGCGGCGCATGACCGTCAAGGATTCCCACGAGGTCCTGATCGCCGAGGAAAGCGACAAGCTGCTCGACGAGGACAAGATGGTGCAGGAGGCCCTGCACCTGGTCGAGCAGAGCGGCATCGTCTTTCTCGACGAGGTCGACAAGATCTGCGCGAGCGCGGAGCGCCACGGCGCCGATGTCAGCCGCGAAGGCGTACAGCGCGACCTGCTGCCCGAACTGCAGGGCCGGTTGCCCATCCGGGTCGAACTCCGGGCCCTGGACCGAACGGATTTCGTGCGCATCCTGACGGAACCGGAAAATAGCCTGATTCGCCAATACACCGCCCTGCTCGGCACCGAGGGGGTGACCCTCGACTTCACCGAGGATGGGATCGAGACGATCGCCAGCCTATCGGCCGAGATCAACGCGGGGGTCGAGAATATCGGCGCCCGGCGCCTCCACACCGTGTTGGAGCGGGTGCTGGAAGAGGTCAGCTTCACCGCGACCGATCAGCCCGAGACCACGGTGTCGATCGACGCCGCCTATGTCGAAGCCAAGGTCGGCGATCTCGCCCGGAACGCGGATTTGTCGAAGTTCATTCTTTAGAGCAACAAATTCAGACCGAATTCACCGATCCATTTCAATGAGATGCGGGAGTTATATTGCCTTCGACACAAAGTGTTTCTTCAGCGTGACTTGAATTACCGTTTTCAAATTCTTGAAATAGGGTTGTTTTCCAGGTCGGTCATCGCGGAAAACAAACAGGGTACACAGTATGGCTCTTTTACAGGCCATGCGAATATTTAGAATTATCCCATTGATTCGTTACGGATTGCGCGGGCGCTTGCGCCGCAACAGGACATAGAGGGCGCCGTCGCCCCCGTGCCGGGGCTGCGCCGGGGCGAAGGCGAGAACGAAACCGCGACAGACCGGCCGGTTGAGCCAATCGGGCACGGCGGCCCGCAACACCCCCATCCCGCCCGCCGAACGCGACCCCCGTCCGGTGATCACGAGGACGCAGCGCAGACCGGCGGACGCCGAATCGTGGATGAACTCGGTCAGCGCACCATGGGCTTCGGCCTGAATCATGCCATGCAGGTCGATCCGGGCGTCGATCGGCAGCAGACCGCGGCGCAGGCGGTCCGCCGTGCGGCGGTCCAGGCCGGGCGCGCGGCCGGGTTCGAGTATCGGCGCGGCGGGCTTCGGCGGCGCGGGCGGGGATGTGGCTTTGCGGGCGGCGGCGGGCGGCGGCGGTTCGGGCGCGTGCGCAGGCTGCGCCGAACTAGGGGGCGACGGACTGGGCGGCGATGGGCTGGGCGGCGATGGGCGCTTGTTCTTCGCGGGCAGGGGCACGGCCTCCCGCATCGCCCGCCGCCAGAGTTCCGTGTCCTCGTCGGAGAGGGTTCCGCGCTCGCGCCGCCGGCTCATAGGTCTTCGACGAGGACGATATGGAGCCGGCGGGGGCCGTGGGCCCCCATCTGCAGGGTCTGTTCGATATCCGCGCTGCGCGAGGGCCCGGTGATGAAATTGACCGTGCGCGGCATGGCCCCGCCTGCGGCCCGGAGCCGTTGCCAGCCGTCTTCGTAGCTGGCCACGACCTGGCTGGCGCGCAGCACGACGATATGGTCGTCGGGTAGGAAGTTGAGGGTGGTCGGCCCCGCGGGGCCGGAATGCAGCATCAGGGTGCCGGTTTCGGCCACCCCGGCGAAGGCACCGGTCACGCTGGTCTCGTCCGTGCCGTCGCTCGACCCCTCGCGCACCGCCAACAAGGGGTCCTTGTCGAGGCCGGTCGCCCGCAAACCCGGGTCCGGCGCCATGGCGATGCGCATGGGCAGGTTCTGGGAGCGCAGATAACGCACCACTTCGGCCGGAACGGCGTCGGGGGCGTCGATCCGGGCGACACTCGCCGCCGCCTCTTCGGCCATGGCGACGAAAAGATCGACGCGCGCGCCGGGTGCGAGCTGGCCGCGCGCGGGCACCAGATTGGCCTCAGGCGCGGCCAGGCGGGCGTCGATTTCACTCGGCTCGGCGCGCCCGGCGGCCCCGGCATTGGCCCGGCGCAGGCGGTCGAGAACATCGTCGCGCGCCGCGCTCATCGCGCGCCGCCCCGGCGCCGCCACTGGGCCTGAAAACTGCGTCCTTCCGGGGCGGGCAGGTCGCGCGCCGCCGTCCAGCCCCCGGCCAAGGGTACGCGTACGAGAGCGCCGCGGCCGCGCGCCCAGAGCCGCAGGGCGCGCATGCCGAAATCCGCCAGGAGGCCGTAGAGGCGGGGGCGCGCCGCGAGCCAGGCCCAGAGGCCGAGCGCGGTGCGGGCGGCGGCCGGGGTCATGTGGCGCTCGAACTCGCGCTCACGCCAATGGCGCATCATCTTGGGCAGGGGAATGCGCATCGGGCAGACCGCCTCGCAGCGGCCGCAGAAGGAC
>JABIRQ010000390.1 GCA_018699755.1 Rhodospirillaceae bacterium
GACCGTTTCCTCGAAGAAATCGTGATGGGGTTCGAACTCCCAACTCGGCGTGTCGTCCTCCGGCGTGCAGCCGCTCAGATAGCCGAACCCGCCACCGCCCTCGGGCCGACCCCAGACGCCGTTCGGATGGATGGTCAGAGGCCAGGACGACACGTCGACTTTGGTGCGCATGACGAAGGCCGTGCGCTTTCTCGGCTCCACCGGCAAGCCGACCCCGGCCATCTCGGCGATCCTGGCGGCGTCGCGCGCACCGCCGCAATTGACGACGCAACCCGCCCCCACCGTCTCGCCAGAGGCCAGGACGACGCCGGCGATCCGGTTGCCCTCCCGCACCAGATCGACGGCTTCGTCGTCGCGGAAGACCGCGCCCAAGGACCGGGCCTTGCGCTTGAACGCCTGCAGCAGGCCGTAAGGGTCGTACCAGCCTTCGTTCTTCTCGCCCAGGAAGCCGCCGGCGATGCCGTCGGTCGAGATGAAAGGGAAACGGGCCTTGAGGGCGGCTGCGTCGAGATGGCTGACCGTCGCGCCATGCTCCGTCTGGATGGCGTGGTTCGCCTTCATATCGGCCAGGCCGTGTTCGGGCGCCAGCAGCAGATAGCCGTTTTCGCGGAAGCCCAAGTCCGGCCGGTCGCCGTCGACTTCGAGCAGGTCGCCGGCGTTGCGGATGACCTCGGCCCCGTAGAGGCCGATCCAGATATTCTCGGGGGTCGAGAACTGCTGGCGCACCCCGCCCGTCGCATGGGTGGTCGAGGCGAATTCGTAGGTCGGATCGCGCTCGATCACCAGGATCGTGCCGTCGAAATCGGGGCTGCCGGCCAGATTCCAGGCCGTGCAACTGCCCATGATCCCGCCGCCCACGATGACGACGTCGTAATTCTCCGCCATGGCTGTCCGTCCCCTCCCCTGTGCCGGCCGCGCGTGGCCGCGCATCCTCGACGACGGTTATAGACGGGCGCCCTGGCCCGAAAAAGCCTCGCGACGACGGCCGGGATTCGGCCGCTCAGCGGTATTCGGGATTCTCGAAATCGAAGCGGCAGCCGGCATCCCATTCGGAACGCTGGTTGCCATGGGCCGGCACGCCGCCCGCATCCTTGAGCATGCGGGCGAGGTGCAGGAGGTTCCAGGTCATGAAAGTCGTGTTCCGGTTGGTGAAATCGTTGGTCGGCCCGCCCGAGCCTTCGTCGAGATAGGAAGGGCCCGGCCCCGCCTCGCCGATCCAGCCGGCGTCGGCCTGGGGCGGAACGACATAGCCGAGATGCTGGAGGGAATAGAGGATGTTCATGGCGCAATGCTTGATGCCGTCTTCGTTGCCCGTCACCAGGCAACCGCCGACCCGGCCGTAATAGGCGTATTGCCCCTTGTCGTTGAGGTCGGAGGACATCGCATAGAGCCGTTCGATGGTCTTGGTGCAGATGCTCGACTTTTCGCCCAGCCAGATCGGCGTGCCGAGGACGAGGATATCGGCGGCGCGCACCTTCTCGAAGATCGCAGGCCAGTCGTCCTTGTCCCAACCGTGTTCCGTCATGTCGCCATAGACCCCATAGGCGATTTCGTGGTCGACAGGGCGCAGCTCCTCCGTCGCCACGCCGTTCTTTTCCATGATCGCGCGGGACAGGCGGATCAACCCCTCCGTGTGCGAAAGAGCGGGGGAGCGCTTAAGCGTGCAGTTGAGAAACAGAGCCTTGAGATCGGAGAAATCCCAGCGACTTTCGTCGCACCAACGTGTCTGGAGTTCGTTCAGCATGGTTCGCCTCGCAAGCTTTCGATTTGGTTCAGCATGACATCAATCAGGCTCGCGTGGTCTCACGATCCCTTGACGGGTCGGCAGCTCGCTCACGGGGCGGTTCTCCGCGGCATCCTCCATCCCTCCGCAATGGCGCGCATACCACTTGGCCAGCGGCGCAGCACTCACGCCGTGCAGCAGGACACTCAGGGTCACTGTAACGATGGTGACGGTCAGGATTTCCTCGCGCGCCAGCACGCCATGGTCCTCCAGGACGAACAGGGCGAAAAGGATCGAGGCCAGGCCGCGCGGCCCGAACCAGGCCAGAAAGCCGACCGTTGGCGCGCGCAGTCCCGTGCCCAGGAGCGAAAGCACGATCGGCACGGCGCGGATCGCGGTCAGGGACAACAGTGCATAAAGCACGACCGGCCAGGTCACATAGCCCGCCGCCTCGGGCAGGATACTCGCGCCGAACAGCAGAAATGCGATCAGGGTCAGGATCTGGCTTTCGGCTTCGGCGAAGGCGAAGACGAATCCCCCGCCCTCGTCCACACAGTTGCCGAAGATCATGCCGCCGACGAAGGCCGCGAGGAAGCCGTTTCCGCCCAGAAGTTCGGCCGCTGCAAAGGCCAGAATCGCGAGGGCGAGCACGGCCGCGCCCTCGAAACTCTCGCTCATCCAGCCGCGATCGCTCGCATTGCCGACCAGCCGCGCGCCGAGAAATCCGACGACGATGCCGGCGAGCGGCCCCAACCCGATCTGCATGGCACCGAAGACCAGCCAATAGTCGGGGCCTTCAACGGCCTTCGACGCGCTGGCGAGGGTCGCGAACAGCAGGACGACCGGCAGGGAAATGCCGTCGTTCAGCCCGCTTTCGATGTTTAGCGCCTGGCGGATCCGCACGGGCACCAGCTTGCTCGAGACAACCGACTGGCCCAGGGCGGCATCGGTCGGCGCGAGGACCGCGGCGAGCAGGGCTGCCTCCCATACGGTCAGGCCCAGGGGAAGGACGTAGGCGATCGCCATGCCGAACAAAACGATCAGCGGCAGACCGATTCCCAACATCCGCACGGGCAGATTGTGATCGCGCCGGACGCGGCGCAGATCGATACGCGCGGCATCGGAAAACAGAACGAGTATCAACGTGATCTCGGCCAAGCCGTGGACCACGTCGTGACCGAAGTCGAGATCGGCGAGGCCCAACCCGCCGGCGCCGATAAGAAAGCCGAATGCCACAAAGGCCATCGGCGGGGTCAGAATCGAATCTTCGAGCCGGCGCGAGCCGAGCGTGAAAAGGACGACGCCGGCCGCGACGATTGCAAAGGCCTGCGTATCCATGACTCCCCTCCCTGCTTCGCCGAAAAGGCTCCCTTCAGCCTACACCAAGCGCGACGCGGTCAGCCGATGCATCGGAAGCCATGCGCGGCGCGGGCGTCGATGCTACCGTCTCGCGGACTTCCGCTCGCTTCGAGGATAGGCTCCATGGCCGCAGCCATCACATTGTTCATCGTCCTGAGTCTCGTGGTTTTCATCGTCCAGCTCGGCGCCGCAGCGCTGCGCCAGACCGGTTTGCCGAACGCGATGTCGCGCTTTCAAGCCTTGTCCGCGTTTACCGGCACCGGTTTCACGACTTCGGCGGCCGAGGCCGTGGTCAACAACAGTTCGCGCCGCCATATCGTCAGCATCCTCATGATCGTCGGCAATGTCGGCTTGGTTTCCATCCTCTCCACGGTCGTCGTGTCGCTGACCCATGCCGGGCGCGAGGGCGATTTCTGGGATCAGGCGGGCTGGCACCTCGTCGTGCTGGTGTTGATCTGGGTGCTGGCCCTTAATCCCCGCGCGGACAGGCTGATCTACAACGCGATCGGCGCCCTGCTGCGCCGCACCGCCTTTTTCGAGGAACGCGGACCGCATGTCCTGCTCCAGCTTCCCGGCGGCACGGGCGTCTACTCCGTGACCGCGCCCGAGGGCGCCGCCGACACGGTCGGCGATCGCGTTCCGGAAGGTGTTCAGGCCCTCGGCCTGCGCCGCCAGGACGGCACCTATGTCGACCGGCCGGGAGGGAAAGAAACCGTTTCGGCCTTTGACGAATTGATTCTCTACGGCCCCGACCGCGTGCTCTCCAAGCTCTGACGAATCAACGCGACGACCAATC
>JABIRQ010000081.1 GCA_018699755.1 Rhodospirillaceae bacterium
GCTCGTCGCGATTTTTTGCGCCGCCGCGCTGATGGCCGTCGGCGTCCCGGCCGCCGCCGCAACCGATTGCGAAGCCCCGGCCGATGTCCTGCGCTACCGGGTCCTGTGGGGCGGCGACGAAGTCGGCAGCCACGAACTGTCCTTCTCGCGCGAGGGCGATGCGCTGCGCGTCCGCAGCCGCACCGATATCGATGCCGACATGCTGCTCATGGATGTGCTCGACCTGATCCACCGGGGCGAAGAAGTCTGGCGCGCGAACCGGATGGAAAGCTACCGCGGCCGCACGGTGGACAACGGCGAAGTCTTCGAGGTGTCGGTCGAGCCCGAGGCGGACGGCTACCGCCTGACCCGCAACGGCCGCGCGAGCCATATTCCGACTTCGGCCATCCCCGGCAGCCTGTGGTGCGAAACGATCATCGGCCCGCCGGGCGAGGGCCTTGTCGTCGATCTGGTCAAGGGTCGCCTGCGTCAGGTCCGCATCGGCGCGCCCGAATCCTTCACCCTCGTCCGCGAAGGCCGCAACCTGCCCGGAAAGCGGTTTCGCATCTCGGGCGGCTACGATCGAGAATTGTGGTTCGACGAGTCGGGCATCGGCCTGCGCGCCCGTTTTCCCGCCAAGATGGGCCCCGATGTGGTCCTAGAACTCCAAACGCCCCGGCGGGGCTCGGTCGTTCTGCCGGGCTCGGTTGACCCGATGGACGCCGAGGTCAAAGATGAACGCGGATTTGGAAAATAGGAGAACGGGTATGTCGGATAAGCGCGTTGCCGTGATCGCGGCCTGCGGCAAGGGTTTGGGCGAGGCGATCGCACGCGCTCTTCATGCCCACGGCCATTCGCTGGTCATGATGGGCCGGTCCGAGGGTGTCGAGGACCTGGCCAAGGAACTGGATGGGATCGCCGTCCGCGGCGATGTCGGCGAGACCGCCGATCTCCAGAGCCTGATCGATACCGCGATGAAGGCCCATGGCCGCATCGACGCGGTGATGAACAACACGGGCCATGTGCGCGGCGGCAACACGGCCGCTACGGCGCCGGTCTACGACCCCGAGACCGGGGGTGACCTGCTCGAAGTCTCCGACGAGGACTGGATGGGCGGCCTCAACTACATCCTGCTGAATGTCGTGCGCATGGCGCGGATCGTCACCCCGATCATGGAAAAGCAGGGCTCGGGCGCGATCCTCAACATGTCCAGCTTCGCCCATCGCGAACCCGCGCCGGCCTTCCCCGTGGGCGCATGCCTGCGCATGGCCCTGGGCGGCTTCACCAAGATGTACGCCGACAAATACGCGCGCGCGGGCATCCGGATGAACTGCATCCTGCCCGGCTTCATCGAAAACTATCCGATGAGCGACGAGATTCGCCGCCGGGTTCCCTTGGGCCGATCCGGTAAACTCGAAGAGGTCGGCGAGACAGCGAATTTCCTGCTCACCGACGCGGCCGGCTATATAACCGGTCAGAGCATCCTGGTCGATGGCGGAATGAACCGGGGGGTCTAGCCTCGACCGCCTTCGCGGCAGCCGTGACGTCCGCCGTGTCGCCCCCCGAATCCTCCATGGCGCTCTGGCGGTCGCGAAAACGCCCGTGCAGCAGGTAGAGGGCGATGATCAGGAGTATGACGACCCGGAACGGGCCCACCAGCGAAAGCGCCAGAATGCCGACCACGCAGGTCAGGCCGAAACCCATCAGCACGCGGCGCATGGGCGCGGCGGCGAACAACACCAGCACCACGGAACTCGCGAAACCGGCGAGCATCAGGTCGATGGCGAAATCCATGATGGCGTCCGTCGGGTCCATGCCTCCCTCTCGAATTGCCATGCCCGAATTGTCATGATCGCGCAAATTCCTGGTATTGACCACCCATGCCTCGCCCACCGGTTGCGATAACCTCGGATTGCAGGAGCCCGAACCCATGGAATTCGCCTTATCCACCGAACAGGACTTGATGGTCGAGACGGCCCGCCGGATCGGCGCGCAATTCGGCCTCGACTACTGGCGCGACCACGACGAGCGCAAGACCTTCCCGCGCGAGATGTGGCAGGCGATCTGCGATGCCGGCCTGTGCGGCGTGGCCCTGCCGGAGGAGCATGGCGGTTCCGCCCTCGGCATGGTCGAGATGGCCCTGGCGATCGAGGCCCTGTGCGCCGGCGGCGCGGGCGGCACCCTGGCCCAGATATTCATGCTGAACCCCATTTTCGGCGGGGTCGCCATCTCCAAATTCGGCACCGAGGCCATGAAGCGCGACCTGCTGCCCGGCCTGATCGGCGGCGAGGTCGGCTTCTGCATGGCCCTGACCGAACCCGATTCCGGCTCCAACGCGCTGGAGGTCAGCACCTTCGCAAAGTCCGACGGCAACGGCTGGCGCCTCAACGGCCGCAAGATCTGGATCACCGGCGTGCCCGACGCGCAAAAGATGCTGGTCGTCGCCCGCACCAAAAAGGTCGAGGAGGTCGAACGCCGCACCCAGGGCATGACCCTGTTCATGGTCGATGTCGAACGCGAGGGCCTGACCCATCAGACTATCGACAAGCTGGGCACCAACACCCTGGCCTCAAGCAACGTCTTTTTCGACGACGTGCGGGTCGATCCGGAAGAGGTGATCGGCACGGTGGACGGCGCTTGGCCGCAACTGTTGGAGGTTCTGAACACCGAACGCATCGTCACCGCTGCCGGCTGCGTCGGCGCGGGCCGCTTGGCCCTGCGCCTCGCCGTGGACTACGCCGCCGAACGCAAGGTGTTCCGCGGCGCGCCCATCGGCAGTTATCAGGGCCTGCAGTTCCCCCTCGCCCAATGCCACGCCGAACTGGAATGCGCCCGCCTCATGAACCTCAAGGCGGCCTGGCTGCACGACCAGGGCCTGCCCTACGGCAGCGAGGCCAACACCGCCAAGCTGATCGGCGCGCAGGCTCTGGCAAAAGCGACCGAACGCGCCATGCAGACCATGGGCGGCATGGGCTTCGCCAAGGAGATGCACGCCGAACGGCTGTGGCGCGACGCACGGCTGTTCAAATTCGCCCCGATCAGCGAGGAGATGATCCTCAACTTCATCGCCCAGCACGATCTCGGCATGCCGCGCGGCTACTGATAGACTGCGCGCCGAACAAACGCCCCGGAGAGAGAAGAACCATGCGCATGCTGACGAGATTGGGGCTCCTTGCGGCCCTTCTGCTGGGCCTGACGAGCTGCGGGATCAACGCGATCCCAACCTACGAGGAACAGGCCGCCGCGGCCTGGTCCCAGGTCCTCAACCAATACAAGCGCCGCACCGACCTGATTCCCAATCTTGTCTCCACCGTCCAGGGCGCGGCGGATTTCGAGCGCGGCACCCTCAACGACGTGGTCGAGGCGCGGGCCAGCGTGAACCAGATGAGGCTGCCCGACGATATCCTGACCAATCCCGGAGCCTTCCAGCAGTTCGAGCAGTTGCAGGGCCAGCTCGGCGGCGCCCTCTCGCGCCTGCTGGTCACGGTCGAGGCCTATCCCCAGATTCAGACGAGCCAGAACTTCCTCGCCTTGCAATCCCAGATCGAGGGCACGGAGAACCGCATCGCCGTCGCCCGACGCGACTACATCGAGGCGGTCCGTCTCTACAACACCGAACTCAAGACCTTCCCCGGCCGCATCTGGAAGATGATCCTCTACGGCGAGGCCGAACCGATGCAGACCTTCACTGTCTCCGAGGAGGAAACCGCCGTGCCCAAGGTCGACTTCGGCAATAGCGGCGACTGAGCGGCTCTCGGCGGTGACGCCTATGTTCGTGCGAACGCGCCGCCACGCACCATGGCTGCTGGTCCTGCTGTGGCTGGTCGCCGCCGGCCCGGCCCTGGCCCAAGACTTCCCCGACCTGACCGGCCGGGTGGTCGACACTGCGGACATGCTCGGCGCTACTGCCGAATCCGAACTGTCGGGCCTGCTTGAGGGCCACGAGGCGGCCACGACAAACCAGGTCGTCGTCGTCACCCTGCCCGATCTCGGCGGCTACGACATCGCCGATTACGGGTTCCAGCTCGGCCGCCACTGGGGGATCGGCCAGGAGGGCAAGGACAACGGCGCCCTGCTGATCGTCTCGCGCGACGACCGCCAACTTCGCATCGAGGTCGGCTACGGCCTCGAAGGCACGCTGACCGACGCCAATTCCAAGCTCATCATCGAGAACGTCATCGTCCCGGCCTTCAAGGCGGGGGATTTCGAAAAGGGCATCAACGACGGCGTCGCGGCGATGCTGGCCCTGTTGAACGACGGCGAACTCCCCGCCGAAATCGCGGAGTCCACGCAGGCATTGGACGAACCTGGCGAGCTGCCCGATTGGGCCGTCATCCCGATCCTGGTGTTATTTGCGATTTTCATCTTCTTCATGGTCTTCGCCGGCCGGCGCGGCGGCGGGACCGGAACCGGCGGTTCATGGAGTTCGGGCGGCGGCGGCTTCTCGGGCAGTAGCAGCGGCGGCGGCTTCTCGGGCGGCGGAGGCAGCTTCGGCGGCGGCGGCGCCTCGGGCGGGTGGTAGCGATGACCGATCTGACACAAGCCGAACGCCAAGCCCTGCGCGCCGCCGTAGAGGCGGCCGAGCAGAAGACGGCCGCCGAGTTCGTCACGGTCCTCGCGCGGGAAAGCGACGACTATGTCTTCCCGTCGACCCTCGCGGCCGCTGCGTTGACCTTCATCCTTTCCGGCATCGCGGCCCTCTTCGTCTCCGACGCGGTCCTGCTCTTCGCCTGCCAGAGCGGCGTCTTCATCGCCCTTGCCCTGCTGTTCCGCCTGCCCGGGCTGCGCGCGCGCTTCGTGCCCTTGGCCCTGCGCCGCCGCCGGGTCGGGCGTCATGCCCGCCTGCTGTTCCTGGATCTGGGCCTGCACCGCACGAAGAATCGCACCGGCGTGATGCTCTTCGTCTCCTTGGCCGAACGCTATGTCGAGATCATCGCCGACGACGGCGTGCAGCGGCATCTCGATGGCAACGAAGCCTGGGAAAAGGTCGTCGCCGATTTCGTCGCCGCGGTGAAAGCCGGCCGCCCGGCGGAGGGCATGACCGGTGCCGTCGAAGCCTGCGCCGCCGTCCTGGCCGCTCATCTGCCCCGCGCGCCCGACGACGAAAACGAATTGCCGGACCACCTGATCGAGATATAGGTCGGCGCGCCTCTCGGCAAGATCGGTCCCCTCACCCTCCCAACGCTCCGCGTCGGGCCCCTCCCTCTCCCTATGGGAGAGGGACTCTCGGTGGCCCTTCCAAACCCTCTCCCATAGGGAGAAGGTGGGCCACCGAAGGCGGGCCGGGTGAGGGGTTCGGCGCCTCCGAGTGAGGCGAAGACCCCTACTCCCGCTTGCCCAGCGAGATGTCCATCTCGGTCGGTCGGCCCAGGCTGCGGCGATCGACGGCAACGGCCTTGATCAGGGCGTAGACGGGGCTGCCCGGCGCGAGGCCCAGGTCCTCCACCGATTTGCGCATGATGCGGGCCCAGAGGGGCGCCCCGACATCCAGCAGGACATGGGCTTGCGGCGCTTGCGGCCCCTCCTCCGGGGCGATCTCGACCACCGTGCCGGGCAGGACGTTGAGGATGCTGGTCCGGCCCGGCGGGTCCAACGCGATGGCGACGTCGCGCGACCGGATGCGCAGGTTGACCGCCGCGCCCTCGGCCAAGTCGGTGCGCGGGCCGATCAACTCGCCCCCTGGAAAGGCGAAGCGGGTGATGCCGGCCTGGTCTTCGTGGCCCGCGACGCGCATGCGGATGATCGAGCCGGCGTCGAGCCGTCCGGCATAGCTGCGCAGGTCGAAACGGTTGGAGACCTGCTCGATCGGCCCGCTGGCGACGATCCGCCCCTCCGCCATCAGCACCAGGTCCGTCGCCAGGCGCACGACCTCGTCGATCTCGTGGCTGACATAGAGAATGGGCAGCGCGAGTTCCCCGGCCAGGCGTTCGACGAAGGGCAGGATATCCTCCTTCCGCCCCTGGTCGAGCGAGGCCAGCGGCTCGTCCATCAGCAGCAGGCGCGGGCTGGCCAGGACGGCGCGGCCGATCGCCAGGCGCTGACGCTCCCCGCCCGAGAGCGCCGCCACGGGCCTGTCGAGCAGCGGCTCCAGGTCCATCAGCCGGACCACCGTTTCGGGCGCAAACAAGCGCTCCGCCTCCGGCGTCCGGCGATGGCCGTAGAGCAGGTTGCCGCGCACCGAAAGATGGGGAAACAGCCGCGCGTCCTGGAACA
>JABIRQ010000080.1 GCA_018699755.1 Rhodospirillaceae bacterium
GAGACCCTGGTCGGCCGCCACCCCTTCCCCGGCCCTGGCCTGGCGATCCGCGTGCCCGGTGAGATCAAGCCCGAAAAGCTGGAGATCCTGCGCAAGGCGGATGCGATCTATCTGGACGAGATCCGCAAGGCCGGCCTGTATGACGACATCTGGCAGGCCTTTGCCGTGCTGCTGCCGGTCAAGACCGTCGGCGTGATGGGCGACGCCCGGACCTACGACCATGTCTGCGCCCTGCGCGCGGTGACCTCGACCGACGGCATGACGGCCGACTACTACCCCTTCGACCACGCCTTCCTGGGCCGCGTCGCGACCCGCATCATCAACGAGGTCAAGGGCATCAACCGCGTGGTCTACGACGTGACCTCGAAGCCGCCGGGCACGATCGAGTGGGAGTAAGGGAGGCCTCGCCGCGCCCTGATCGGCCCCCTGTATCGAGATGACCGCCATGATCACCGCCCTCCGCCATCCGCTCGTTGCCTTGTTCGCCGCTGCGTTTCTCTGGGCCACATCCGCCGCCGCCCAGGACCGGGATGCCGTCGTGCAGTATTCCACGCTCGATGCACTCAAGGCCGGGCTGTTCGACGGGCAGATAACCTATGGCGAGATGGCGCGGTATGGCGATTTCGGCGTCGGGACCTTCAATGGCATCGATGGCGAGATGCTGGGCTTCGGTGGGCGGTTTTGGCGCATTCGCGAAGACGGCCGGCCGGAGGCGGTGACGCCGGAGACCGAGACGCCCTTCGCGGTCGTGACCTTCTTCGACCGGGACCGGGTCTTCGCATTGCCCCAGGGGCTCGATTTCAAGGCGCTGGCCGAACGCCTGACGGGCGAGCTCCCATCGGCCAACACGCCCGTTGCCGTCATGATTCACGGTCGTTTCCCGAAACTGACCGTGCGGGCGCCGCGTCCAAAGGCGCCGCCCTATCCGACCCTGGCCGAGGCCCTGAAGGACGAGGTCGTCTGGCATCTCGAGGATCAGACAGGCACCCTGGCCGGCTTCTGGTTTCCCGCCTGGCTCGGCGGCATCAACGCGCCGGTCTGGCATCTCCATTTCCTGAGCGACGACCACAGCCGGGGCGGCCATGTGCTCGACCTGACGACCGGGGAGGGCGAGGTCGCGCTCGATCCGACCCCCAGGCTCACGATCATCCTGCCGGAGAGCGCGGGTTTCGACGGCGCCGACCTGTCCGGCCGATAGGCGAGTCTATATCGCCTGGGTTGAGTTTCTCGCCCAGCAAATCAGCTTGCGCTAGACCTATCCGAGCCGCAGATGCAACATTGTCTCCAGACTAGCGAGAATTGAGCATGGCCGGCGAAGGCAACAGGCGGAGGAAGGCCGCAAGCGCGGAGCCGGACGATGGCGCCGAGCTCCGGCATCTCCGCGCTCGAGTCGCGACCTTGGAGAGCAAGCTTACGGAGGCCGGCATTTCTCTGTCGGACGATCCGGACGATCCGGACAGTTTGGGCATTCTCGGCGTTGTCGATAATTTGCCCTGCGACGTGTTCCGGCGCGTCCTTCATCCCGACGGGACCATCACCTATCCCTATGTCTCCTGGCAGGCGATGAGCCTGTTCGGCTTCGAGACCTCGGAGATTCGCCAACGACCCGAAAACTTCGTCGGCGCCATGCATCCGGAGGATCAAGCGGATTGGCGCCGCGCCATCGAGGAATCGGCGCGGGACCTGACCCCCTTCGATCACGAGCACCGCTTCATCAACCCGGACGGAAAGATCGTCTGGGCCCATGCCCTAGCGATTCCCCGCCGCATGGAGAACGGCGACGTGGTCTGGGACGGCGTGGCGTTCAACGTGACCGAGCGCAAGGGGCTGGAGGTCCTGCTGCGCGATACGCGCCAGGAGCTCGCCGATATCGCGGCCAATGTGCCGGGCGATGTTTATCGCCGCTATCTCCGGCCCGATGGACGCATCACGTTCAGTCTGGTCAGCAGCAACATTGCCGAGATGCTGGGCATGAGCCCCGAGGTGGACGAGCAGGACGGCGGCCCGTTCGTCGATTCGATCGCCCCCAACGACAGGCCGCGCTGGTGGGCCGCCGTCGAGCAATCGATCGCGAAGCGCCAACGGTTCGATATCGAATTTCGAATCCATCTTCCCGACGGCGAGACCAAGTGGTTCCGGTCGATCACCTCGCCCCCGCGCGCGCAGGGCGACAGCTTCTTCTGGGACGGGGTGACGATCGACATTTCGACCCAGAAACGGGCCGAATCGGCGTTGCAGCAAAGCGAGGCGCTGCTGCGCCACGGCGCGAAATTGGCCGGACTCGGCTATTGGGTCTGGGACGAGATTGAAGAGCGCAGCACCTATTGTTCGGCGGAACTGGCCACGCTCCATGGCTTGACCCCTGCCCAGTATCTGGAACGTTTTCCCACGCATGAGGCGGTGCTCTCCGTGGTTCACTCAGACGATCGGGAGGCCTACGACCAAGCGGTGCATCAGGGCGAAAAGGATGGGAGCGGATATGAAGTCGAGCTCCGAGTCCTGATCGGCGACGAGTACCGCTTCTTACGCGAGATCTCAGAATGCGTGCATGACGACCGTGGGCGTCTGGTCCAGACCTACGGCACCCTGCAGGACATCACCGCCGAGAAAGAGGCCGAAGCCCGCCTGCGCATGGCGATCGAGGAGGCGGAGCTGGCGAGCCGCTCGAAAAGCGAGTTCCTGGCGAATATGAGCCACGAGCTGCGCACGCCGTTGAACGCGATCATGGGGTTTTCGGAACTGATGACCCTGGAAGCCCTGGGGCCGATCGGCAATCCATCCTATTCCGAATATGCGCGCGACATTTTCAACAGCGCGGAACACCTTCTGAGTATCATCAACGATATCCTCGACCTCTCGAAGCTGGATGCGGAGCGCTACGACCTGGACGTGGAAGTCGTCGACCTCGCCGCCAGTATTCGGGAATCGGTCAGGGTCATCAAGCCGCGGGCGCGGGTTTCGCGCCAGACGGTCGAGGTCGATATCGAAGCGGACGCACCGCCTGTCTTGGCCAACACGCGGGCGGTGAAGCAGGTTCTCATGAATCTGCTGTCCAATGCCGTGAAGTTCACGCCGGACCATGGCGCGCTCACCATCCGCCTCGTCTCCGAAGAAGGCGGTCTTTGCGTCGAGGTGGCCGATACCGGGGTCGGCATATCGCCCGAGGATTTGCCGCATATTTTCGACCCTTTCATCCAGGTCGACAGCAGCATGGTCCGCCGCCATGAGGGAACGGGCCTGGGCCTGGCCTTGGCGAAGTCCTTGTCGGAGCGGATGGGGGTCGAACTGACGATCGAAAGCGAAATCGGCAAAGGGACGGTGGCCCGGCTAAGGTTTCCGCGCTCCAAGGCGGTCGAAAACGGCGGCCTCCACGGGCGCGCGGTCGACTAGCTCGCCTGCGTCACCAAATGAGGGCGCTTGCTGATATGGCCTAAAGCCTCGGCCAGCGAGTTGCCTTCATGCAAGCGGCCGCGGCGCGATTCGATGCGAAAGCGTTCGCCGCCCTGGCCGGGCAGCCTGGTCTTGGTGATCGTGAAAAGGGGCGGATCGATCGAGCGGCGATAGACCGAGAAGGCGGCCATGCGCTCGCCGTGGTCGATGGCGTAGTCACGCCATTCGCCGCGTATGACGTGTTGGCTGTACAGGGATATGAGCTGGTTCAGTTCAGAGCGGGTAAAGGCGATTCGTATTTTGCGTCGGCGGTGCTCCGCCAAGCGGACGACCTTGCCCATTTACCGCGTCTCCCTCCGCTGCCACGACGTTCCTGAAGGGTATTCTCGACCGCTCGGCCAGGGTTGTCCAGCGGCGCGGACCGGTTACTCGACGGCCGTCGCGTTGTCGCCATAAGGGTCGGGCCGATCATAGCAGGTGACGGCGCCAAGGCTGCGATAGCAATAGGTGGGCGCGGCGGCATTCTCCTCGTCGGAATCGTTGCAGTAGGAATATCCGTTGGCCGAGTGGATCGACGAGCAGTCCATCCCCGTCACCAGCGAAGCGGCATGATCGACCAGCGTTTTATCGGAGGTGATGTTGCTGGCCATTTCGGCGCCGGTCAGCGCGACCGAGCCGGCGACGCAGCCCTGCAGCGCGAACAAGGCCGCGGCGACGAACGAAAAGGTTCGATATTTCCCTGTCATGCCCGTCACGCTCCCGAAACCAAGATCCCGCCGGTGCCGGAAACCGGCGTCCGGTCGCAACATTGGGCGCATCTTCGTTAAGAACCGGTTGAAAGGCGCCGCCCGGCCGGGTTAACGGCGGCTTTACCTTGGGACGCGACACTGCGGGCGACGCCGCGGCTGAGGAGAAATCGGATGTTCGTCTGTTGCACCGGCATGGCCCGCTCGGGTTCGACCTGGTCTTTCAATGTGTGCCGCGAGCTTTTGGAAGCGACCGGCGAACCGCTGATCGCGGGCTACTACGGCGAGGGGGAAGCCCTCGACGACTTCATCGAATCGCGCGGGCTGGAGGCATTTCCCGGCCATGTCCTGCTGAAGCTCCACCAGCCGGCCGACCGCCTGTTGGGCATGATATGCGACGGCCGCGCGCGAAACGTCTTCACCTTGCGCGATCCGCGCGATTGCCTCCGGTCGCGGATGGATTTCGAAGGCAAGCCCTTCGACGACGCCCTGATGGGCGTGGCCGGCAACCTGATCATGTACAACCTCTATGCAGGGGCGACGGACACGCTGTTCGTTCGCTATGAGGCGATGGCCGCCGACCCGGCGGCGGAGGTGCGGCGGATCGCGGGGCATCTCGGCTTGGCCCCGGTCGAGGACGAGGTCGGACGGATCGCCGAGGCGACCGGTATCTCGGCCGCGCGGCGCAAGGTTGAGGATCTGGCCGGTCGCACCGACGCGGGCACGGTCGAAATCGCGGGACGCCGCGTCGACACGGAGACCTGCCTGCAGACCGGGCATATCCGGGACGGCCGCGCCGGAGGCTGGCGCGACGCCCTCGGCCCGGTCGAGCGGGTCACCGCGAACACCGTGCTGCGCGAATGGCTGGTCGGTCTCGGCTATGCCGAGGAGGGGGCGCTGGAGGCCGAGGCGCGGCATCATTTCGGCCCCGCGCCGGCGGCCGCCTGACAAACCGGAAGATCGCGCCCGCCACTTTGTCCGGCGAGCCGAAAAAAGCCATAAAGTTCCGCGACATGCGGCGTGTTCCGCGGCGTTCGGGCCGTTTGCCTTGGTCAAGAGCAGGGGCTATTGTACGCCCCCCTCGCGCAGGCGGAGTCGCGCTTTGGCGGACATCTTTCGTGAAATCGACGAAGACCTTCGACGTGATCGTCACGTCGAGCTTTGGAAGCGGTACGGCAATTACATCATCGCTTTGGCGCTCGCCATCGTGGTCGGGACAGCCGTGTCCGTCTATTGGCGCGACTACAAGATCGGTCAGCGCGAAGCGGACAGCGCGGCCTTTGCCGAGGCGCGGGGTCTCGTCCAAGACGAACGTCCGGACGAAGCGACCGCCGCTTTCGCGATCCTTGAGGACGAGGCGGTCGGCGGATACGCCCTGCTGGCCTCGTTTCAAGAGGCCGCCCTGCTCGCCGAAGCGGGAGACGAGGCGGGTGCCCTTGCGGCCTATGACGCCATCGCGGCGGATAGCTCCGCCGACGACCTTTACCGCGACTTGGCAAAGCTGCTGAGCGTCATGCGCCGGATCGACGACGGCGATCCGGCGTCGCTGGCGGCCGATCTCGCGCCGCTCGCGGTGGATGGCGAGCCCTGGCGCTTCAGCGCGCGGGAGCTTCAGGCCCTGCTCGCCCTGCGGACCGGCGATTCGGCCAAGGCAGCCGATCTCCTGTCCGGTCTGGCGGATGCCGCCGGCGCGCCGCCCGC
>JABIRQ010000079.1 GCA_018699755.1 Rhodospirillaceae bacterium
CGACGACGCCGCACTCCTCGCCCCCGCATCCGGATGCGCCATCGTGGCGACCGCAGACGCCATGGTCGCCGGCGTTCATTTCCTGCCGGAGGATCCGCCCGATCTGATCGCGCGCAAGCTGCTGCGGGTCAATCTCTCCGATCTGGCGGCCATGGGCGCGCGGCCCCGCGCCTATCTGCTGACTCTCGCCCTGCCGAAAGAAATCGATGACGATTGGCTCGCCGCCTTTGCCGGAGGGCTGGCGGCGGATCAGGCCGAATTCGGCATCCATTTGGCGGGTGGCGACACGGTTTCGACCCCGGGGCCGCTGACCTTGTCTTTGACCGCGTTGGGCGAAGCGAAGGACGGCGCGGTGCTGCGCCGATCCGGCGCCGAAGCGGGCGATACCGTCTACGTGACCGGCACGATCGGCGACGCGGCCCTGGGCCTGGACAGCCTGCAAGGCCGTCTGGGCGGAATGGGGCCGCGCCAGACCGAGGTCCTGACCGGTCGCTACCGCCTGCCGCGCCCACGCACGGCTTGCGGCCCCCGCCTCCTGGGCCTGGCCCATGCCGCGCTCGACGTCTCGGACGGGCTGGTCGCCGATCTCGGCCATCTCTGCAAAGCTTCGGGGGTGGCGGCGGTGATCGAGGCTGCACGCGTGCCGATTTCGGAGGCGGCGGGGGAGGCCCTGGCGGCCGATCCCGATCTGTTGCCGCGGGTCCTGACCGGCGGCGATGACTACGAATTGGCGTTCGCGGCCCCGCCGGAAGCTGAGGAGGCGATCCGGGCGCTGGGCGTCGAACTCGAGCTGCCCGTCGCCGCTATTGGGCGGTGCGAGGCCGGACAAGGGGTGCGCGTCGTCGACCGCGACGGTGCGGCGCTGGATGGCTTGGGTGTGGGCGGCTGGCGGCACGGCTAGCGCCCCGGCTCGCGGACCCGGCCGTTTACATCTTGTTCAGGCGCGTGGCCTAGGTTTTCGGAGGCGCATTCCCGCGTCGGCCGGAATCATGAGCATGAAAAAACTCCTTTTCGCCTTCGTCGGCCTGATCGGGATGGGTGGCGTGGGCTATGGCGGTTGGACCTTTCTGTCCGCCGCGCCCGCGCCGGACGAGGTGGCGGCGATCGAGCGACCGCAATTCGTGCGCATCGACAACCTGATTATTCCCGTGATTCGCCGCGACCGGGTCGAGCGCCACGTCTCCCTGAGCGTCGCCCTGGAAGTGCGCGACGCCGAGAACCGCCGCACGGTGCAGCGCGCCCTCCCGCATCTGCGCCATGCCTTCATCGTCGATCTCAACGGCTATCTCCGGATGCTCAAGTCCGAGGACAATCCGCGTTTCCTTCTGACCGTGAAGCGCCGCCTCCTGAAAGTCGGGATCGCCGTGGTGGGCCCCGGCTTGATCGATGCCGTGCTGGTCCAACAGTCGAGCGAACGGGAATTGCTCTAGTCGATTCCCTGCGACGGCACGACCGTATCGGCCATTTCATAGGCTGGTCATAGGCTGGTCTGGGCGCCCGGCGTGGCTTTTCGCCGCTCCCCAACCCCCTTCATTGCATTGCGAAAGCGTTTCTGGCATGGTCCCGCGCGATTTTTGCGGCGCCCCGGGGGCGCGTGTTCGGTGTCCGATTTGGGGCCGGACGCGCGGAGACGAGTGGATGCCGAATCGACTTCAAGAGACGGAAGGGGTGGTAATGATCGAGTGGCTGATTTTGGCGTGTGGCGCTCTCGCGCTGCTGTACGGCCTCGTCGCCAGCCGGAGCGTTCTGGCGGCCGACGCGGGCAATGAACGGATGCAGGAAATCGCCACGGCGATTCAGGTCGGGGCCAAGGCCTATCTGAATCGGCAATACCGGGCCATTGCGATGGTGGGGGTCGTGGTTTGCGTGATCCTCGGCCTGTTTCTCGGCCAATGGGTCGCGATCGGCTTCCTGATCGGCGCCGTGCTGTCGGGCGCAACCGGCTATATCGGCATGAATGTCAGCGTCCGGGCCAATGTCCGCACGGCCGAGGCCGCGCGCAAGGGCATCGCCCCCGCGTTGGCCATCGCCTTCAAGTCGGGCGCCATCACCGGCATGCTGGTGGTCGGCCTCGGCCTGCTCGGCGTCGCCGGCTACTACTTTTTCCTGTCGGGCACCATGGGCCTGACCGACCGCGCGCTGATCGAGCCGCTGGTCGGCCTCAGCTTCGGCGCCTCGCTGATCTCCATCTTCGCCCGTCTCGGCGGCGGCATCTTCACCAAGGGCGC
>JABIRQ010000078.1 GCA_018699755.1 Rhodospirillaceae bacterium
CGTGTAGAAGGACCAGCCGTCGAATCCGGTCAGCCAGCCCATGTTCGCCGGGTCGACCAGGATCAGCAGATCGAATCCGGCCGCCTCCATGCGGCGGCGCACATCGGCGATGCGCCGCGCGTATTCCTCCGGCCCGAACGGTTTCTCGAACGGCATGGCGTTTCACCCCTTTTCGTCGGCGGCCCGCCGGGTCGATCCCCCGACAATCGCCGGTCAATCATCGGTCAGTCGATAACGATCAGTTCGCGCGGCGCGTTGCACAGGCGCTCGCCGCCCGACGGAGTTACGGTGAAGGATTCCGAGATCGCCGCGCCCAGGTCGTCAAACCAGACGCCGGACTGGAAGTGGAAACACATCCCCACTTCCAGCACCGTCTTCTCGCCGGGGCGAAAACTCACGGTCCGCTCGCCCCAGTCAGGCGGATAATTGAGGCCGATGGAATAGGCGACCCGGCTGTCCTTGCTGAGGCCATGCTTGCGCAACACGCCCTGCCAGATCGCCTCGACCTCCTCACCCGTCACGCCGGGTTTGGCGGCGGCCAGGGCCGCGTCGCCGCCCTCGATCACGGCCTTGGCCAGGTCCACGATCCGCTGCGGCGGCTTGCCGAGATAGAAGGTGCGCGTGTTGGGCACCTGATAGCGCCGCCGCGCGCCAGCGATCTCCAGCACCGCCACGGCATCGTTGGGCAGCGGCTTGTCGGACCAGGTCAGGTGCGGGGTCTTGGTGCTGTCGCCGGCCTGGAGCAGGGGAACGAGCGAGGTGTAGTCGCCGCCCGCCCCCGGAATGCCCATGGTCTGGGCGTGGATGATCTCCGCGATCACCTTGTTCTGGGGCACGCCGGGCCGGATCGTCTCGGCCGCGCGCATCATCGCCGAAGTACAGATCTTCCCGGCTTCGCGCATCAGGACCAGTTCGGCCTCCGACTTCACGAGGCGTGCCCAGTTCACCAGGTTGCCGTCATCGACGAAGACCGCATCCGGCAGGCCCTTGACCAGATGGGCGTGGGAGCGGACCGAGTAGAAATGGGCATCGCCCTCGACCGCGATGCGGCCCTTGTCCCAACCGCGCGCCTTCACCAGCAGGCAAAGGTCGTCGAAGGCATGGACATCCGGGCGATGCACCAGCGTATCCGAGTACATGACGATGTCTTCCGGCGGCAGGTCGGTGGTGATATGGGCTGCGGGCTCGTCCATCGGCCGCCCCCACCAGACCGGCCCGCCCTCCTCGACATGCAGCAGCACCGCCTGAGGCGTGTAGAAGGACCAGCTGTCATAGCCGGTCAGCCAGCAGATATTGGCCGGGTCGACCGAGACCAGAAGGTCGATGTCGGCGGCCGCCATGCGCTTGCGCGCCTTGGCGATACGCTCCGCATATTCGGCCGGGCCAAAGGGCTTGTCGAAATCGACCATAAGATATCCCCCGTTGTTGCCCTATTGCATGACCATGCCGCCATCGACCTGGATCGCCTGCCCGGTCATGTAATCCGAATCCGACGACGCAAGGAAGACGGCCAAGCCGACGATGTCCTCCGGGGCGGCGAAGCGGCCGAGCGGAAAGTCCGGGTTCGCGTCGCCCAGGGTTGTCCCCGCCGGCGTCGTGGGCAGGGCGCGGAACTCGTCGTCGAGCTGGCGCCACATGTCCGTCTCGACGATGCCGGGGCAGAAGGCGTTGACCGTGATGCCCTCCCCGCCCCAGGACCGCGCGCCGGCCTGGGTCAGGGCGACCACGGCGAACTTGCTGGCGCAGTAATGGGCGCAGAGGGGCAGGGCCTGCTTGCCCGCGACCGAAGCGGTGTTGACGATCTTGCCGCCCCGGCCCTGGGCGATCATGCGCTTGGCCGCCTCCTGCATGCCCACCAGGACGCCGAAGGCGTTGATGTCCATCATCCGATGCCACTCCGCATCCTCGATCTCGAGCAGCGGCTTGGTCTGGGCGATGCCGGCATTGTTGAAGACGATATCGAGGCCGCCATGGGCCGCCGCCGCGCCGTCGAACAGGGCCGCCATGCTGGCCCGGTCCGTCACGTCACAGACCAGGGCGATGGCTTCGCCGCCCTGGGCCATGGCCTCAGCCGCCGCTTCGGCAGCCCCGGCCTCGTCGCGGTCGGCAAAGCAGACGCGGCCGCCCTCGCGCGCAAGGCGCAGGGCGATGGCCCGGCCGATGCCCCGCGCCGCGCCCGTAATGACCGCAGTGTGGCCGTTAATACCCAGATCCATTTAGTAAAACCTTGCTTTGCTCAACTAGCGCGAATTCTGCCGAACGCTCGCGCGCCGAGCCAAGACCTAGATGTGTCGGCCGCGAGCCATTTACGCAAGCGCTAGGCAATGGCATTCTCGTGGATCTGGGTGCACGATTTTCAGGAACGTCAATGCAACTCTCTGATGGACAACTCGGCCAATTTGATCAAGAAGGCTATTTATTTTTTCCAGGGCGCTTCACCCCGGCCGAAGCACAAGTCCTCAAGCAAGCCGCTGATGATGTCTATGCGATGCACCGCGAAGAGGTGTGGCGCGAAAGTAATGGCGTCGCTCGGACCGCGTTTGCTGCGCACCAATACAACGACGCATTTGCGCGCTTGGGCGCCCATCCACGCTTGATCGAACCCGTCATGCAACTGGTTGATGGCCCGGTGTATATGCATCAGTACAAAGTAAACGCCAAGGCCGCGTTTGACGGCGATGTATGGCAATGGCACCAAGACTTTGGTACCTGGCACCGTGATGACCAG
>JABIRQ010000077.1 GCA_018699755.1 Rhodospirillaceae bacterium
CCGCCCCGCGCGTTGCGGATGGTCGCCACATGATCGATGTTCACGCCCAGTCTGAGTTTCCGGCTCATGGCCTGCCTCCCGTGCCGATCGGGCCGCATGCCGGCCCGCGCGATTCTTGGAGTCTAGGCCAATCGGCCCTAACCGGGCAATCGTGACTCGGCCGCGGCCATTCCCGCGCTATGGTCATGGCGAGGACGGCGGGGACATGGCGAAGCCGAAGATGAAAACCGACACCAGGACCGGAACGGTTCGAAGGCGCGATGTGCTGGCCGGTCTGGGCGCAGCCGCCGCCCTGGCGGCCTTGCCCGGCCCGTTCTCGCAGCCGGCCTTCGGCGAGTCCGGCGGTATCCTGACCCGGCCGATGCCGGCGACCGGCGAACAGGTGCCCGCGATCGGCATGGGAAGCTGGATCACCTTCAATGTCGGCGCGGACCCGGCCCTGCGCGACGCCCGGGCGCAGGTCCTCGCGGCCTTCTTCGCGCGCGGCGGGCGCATGGTCGATTCCTCGCCCATGTACGGCACCTCCGAAGAGGTCATAGGCTATTGCCTCGCCCGCGTCCCCGGCGCGGACGCCCTGTTCTCCGCGACCAAGGTCTGGACCTGGCTGCGGGGCGACGGGCCGGAGCAGATGGCCGAATCGCGCCGGCTTTGGGGGATCGAGGGTTTCGACCTCATGCAGATCCACAATCTGCTCGGCTGGGAAGGCCATCTGGAAACCCTGCTCGCCGACCGCGAAAGGGGTCGTCTCCGCTATATCGGCATCACCACCTCCCACGGCCGCCGTCACGAGGATTTCGAAGGGATCATGGCGAGTCAGCCGATCGACACGGTGCAACTTACCTACAACATCGTGGACCGCGAAGCGGAGCGGCGCCTGCTGCCCCTGGCCGCCGAGCGCGGCCTGGCCGTCATCGTCAACCGGCCCTTCAAGCGCAAGGCTCTATTCGAGGCCTTCGCAGGCCATCCCCTTCCCACATGGGCGGGCGAGTTCGGCGCCGAGAACTGGGCGCAGTTCTTCCTCAAATTCATCGTCTCGCACCCGGCCGTGACCTGCGCCATCCCCGCGACAAGCCGGGTCGATCACATGCACGAGAATATGGGCGCGCTTCACGGCCCGCTGCCGGACTCGGCCATGCGCCGACGCATGATCGACCATGTCGAGAGCCTCTAAGAGCGGAGCCGGGGGGAATTCGCGATGCTGCCCTTCGACGCCGAAACCCTCCACGCCAATCTCGGCCAGTACAATCTGGCCTTCTGGCCCGCATCCATCGTCGGCCTCCTGCTCGGGCTCGCCCTCATCGGGCTTTGCCTGCGGCCAAGGGCCGGCGCAGGGCGCGCAGGCGCGGCGATCCTGGTCGCGGCCTGGACCTGGACCGGGATCGCCTATCATCTTGGCCATTTCGCCACGATCAATTTCGCTGCACCTATCTATGGCTGGGCGTTCCTGGTGCAAAGCGCCCTGCTCGCCTGGACCGGACTCCTGCGCGGCAGCTTGCGGTTCGAGTCCCCGAGCCGAACAAACCGTTGGGCAAGCCTCGCCGTCCTGATCCTCGCCATCCCCGGCCTGCCCCTATTGGAAATGCTCGCCGGGCAGCACTGGCCGGAGATCGCGCTGTTCGGCACAGCCCCGAATCCGGCAGCCCTGGCGACCGTCGGCTTCCTGCTGATGGCCGCTCGTCCGCCGCGTCCTCTGGCCATCATTCCCGTCCTTTGGGCCTTGGCCAGCGGCGCGACGGCTTGGGAGTTGGGGTTGTGGCAGGACCTCGCCGCGCCCGTCGCCACGCTGGCCGGTGCGGCCTTGCTCTTCGTCGGATCGCGGCAAACGAGAAGGGCTTACGAGATGAAAAATACTGCGCCGGCAATCGAGAGCATCAACGCCGTCACTCTCGCCACCCACGACATGGCGCGCGCGGTCGCTTTCTACGAAGCCCTCGGCTTCCCGATCCTCTATGGCGGCCGCACCGCCGCCTTCACCAGCTTTCGCCTGGGCGGGACCCATCTGAACCTGATCGCCGTGCCCGCCGAAAAAGCCACCGGCTGGTGGGGCCGCCTGATCTTCCATGTCGCGGATGTCGACGCCGTCCATGCCCGCGCGCTCACGCTAGGCCTGCGCCCCGACTTTGCGCCGCGCGATGCGGATTGGAGGGAACGCTATTTCCATCTGCGCGACCCGGACGGTCACGAGTTGAGTTTCGCCAAGCCGCTCGACGAGGACTAGGCGCCCGCCGATTCGCGGGTGGATCAGCCCCGGGCGCGCTCGACCGTGCTGACTTCGCGCGCGGCGCGCAGGGCGGCGACGATATTGGTCAGGTGCTTCAGATCCTGGACCTCGACATCGATGGTCATCTCGAACAGATCGGCTTGGCGATTGGTGAAGCGCAGGTTCGAGATGTTGCCGCCGTTGCCGCCGATGATCGTGGCGATCGTGCCCAGGCTGCCCGGGCGGTTTTCGACCAGCACGTTCAAGCGCCCGGTATAGGTCTCGTCCGCACCGTCGCGATCCTTGTCCCAGGTGACGTCGATCCAGCGTTCCGGCGTCGCGGCGAAGCTTTCCAGGGATTCGCAATCGATCGTGTGGATCGTGATGCCCTTGCCCGGACTCACGATGCCGACGATGCGGTCCCCCGGCATGGGCGTGCAGCAACCCGCGTAATGCACCGCCATGCCGGGAATCAGTCCGCGGATCGGGATCGGCTCGTCCCGCTCAAGCTGGCGCTTGGCCCAGCGGATGGGGACGATGTTCGACCAGCGCGATTCGCTGCGGATCGTCTCGACCGCCGCTTTGAACGGGTCCTTCGCAGGCAGCCGGCCGTCGCCGATCCGTATGTAGAGATCCTCGACCTCGTCGCAGGCGAACTGCTCGATGACGGAGGCGAGGGCCGTCTCGTCGAATTCGTAGCCTTCCTGCCGGAACTGCTTTTCCAGGATCGACTTGCCCAAGCTGGCGTATTGCTCGCGCTGCTGGCCCCGGGCATAGCGCCGGATGCGCGCCTTGGCCTTGCCGGTGACGGCGAAGGTCTCCCAGGTCGGCGAGGGCGCATGGGCCTCGGCCGTGACGATTTCGATCTGATCGCCGTTCTGCAGCTGCGTGCGCAGCGGCACGAGCCGGCCATTCACCTTGGCGCCCACCGTGGCGTCGCCGACCTCCGAATGAATGGCGTAGGCGAAGTCCACCGGGGTCGAGCCCTGGGGCAGGGAAATCAGGTCGCCCTTGGGCGTGAAGCAGAAGACCTGATCCTGGAACATCTCAAGCTTGGTGTGCTCAAGGAACTCCTCCGGCCCCGAGGCATGGTCGAGAATGTCCAGCAACTCGCGCAGCCAGCGATAGCGGGGACCGTCCGTGCGCGGCGCGCCCGTCTTGTATTCCCAATGGGCCGCAACGCCATTCTCGGCCACGTCGTGCATCTCGACCGTACGGATCTGGACCTCGATCCTCTGCTTCAACGGGCCGATGACGACCGTGTGGATCGAGCGGTAGCCGTTCTGCTTGGGGGTCGAGATATAGTCCTTGAACAGGCCGGGGACGACGCGGTAGCTGCGGTGGATCACGCCGAGGGCGCGGTAGCATTCGTCGAGGTCGTGGACCACGACCCGGAAGGCGACGATGTCGGACATCTGCTCGAAGCTCAGGTTCTTGCGCTGCATCTTGCGCCAGACCGAATAGGGCTGTTTCTCGCGCCCCGAAACCCAGGCATCCACCCCCTCCTCCGCCAGGGTGCGCTTCAAGCCCTCGTTCACCTGGGGGATCAGGTCGCCGCCCTCTTCGCGCAGATACTCCAGGCGCCGCAGGATCGAATCGCGCGCCTCGGTGTGGATCTGCGCGAAGGCCATATCCTCAAGCTCGTCTTTCATGTCATGCATGCCGATCCGCTCGGCCAGCGGCGCATAGATCTCCATCGTCTCATGCGCGATGCGCACGCGCTTCTCCGGCTTCTTGACGTGGTGAAGGGTGCGCATGTTGTGCAGGCGGTCGGCCAGCTTGACCAGCAGGACGCGCAGATCCTCGCTCATCGCCAGCAGCAGCTTGCGGAAGTTCTCGGCCTGCTTGGTATGGCTCGACTGGAGTTCGATGCGCGACAGCTTGGTCACGCCGTCGACGAGACCCGCGATCTCGGCCCCGAACAGCGCTTCGATCTCCTCCAGGGTCGCCACGGTGTCCTCGACCGTGTCGTGCAGCAGCGCGGTGATGATCGAACTCGCGTCCAGCCGATAGTCGGTCAGGATCGCCGCGACTTCGAGCGGGTGGGAGAAATAGGGGTCCCCCGACTCCCGAAGCTGGGAGCCGTGGACCTTCATCGAAAAGACATAGGCGCGGTTTAGGGCGTCTTCGTCCGCCCCCGGGTCATAGGCCTTGACTCGCTCGACCAACTCGAATTGACGAATGATGCGGCCGGGAGCCGGCTTGGTATGGGACGTATGAACGCGGAATTCGAGACGAGAATGCGCCGCGATCGGAGCGGCATCCGCCGCTACGGTCTCCGGCGCGGGGGCAGCCGGGTCAGTTTGCTGCGCTGTCCTCGTCGTCGCCATCCGGCGTCGCCTCTTCCACCGTACTGGCCTGTTTCGATTCGTCCTCGATCGGCGCTTGGGCTGCCGGAATCTCTATTTCCTGGCCCATCTCCGCGGCCATCGCCTCGGCAAGGCTTTCGGCCGTCAGCATCTCCATGCCCTCTTCCTCGGGCTCGTCGACCTCGGCGTATTTCTGCAGGCTGCTGATCACGGCCTCCTGCAGATCGTCCGGTTCCTTGGTGCCGTCGGCAATCTCACGCAGGGCGACAACCGGGTTCTTGTCGTTGTCGCGATCGACGGTGACTTCCGATCCCGCGGAAATCTCGCGGGCGCGGTGCGACGACAGAACGACGAGGTCGAAACGGTTCGGCACTTTCACGATGCAGTCTTCGACGGTCACGCGGGCCATGGGGCAATCCTCGATATTGAATTCGTTGCTCGCGCCGTTCGTTCGTCCCCGGCGTAAGATCTCCGCCCAGCAACAAACGCCGCGAGCGGCCTTGGCCGCGCACGGGCGCATTCGTTGAAAACGAATATAGAGGGCTTCTCGCCGCGTGCAAGCGCCCCGAAACGCCTATTCCCCCTCGGCAAGGGGCCGAATGGCTTGATCGGACGGCAAATCGGCGATCAGGGCCTCGACGCTCCTCCCCGTCGCCGGATGGCGCCAGCCGGGGGCCACCTCCGCCAGAGGCAGCAGCACGAAGGCGCGAGTCTCCATGCGCGGATGGGGCAGGACCGGCCCGCCGTCCTCGCCGCCGGAGACGGTCTTGCCATGGGCGAGCAGATCCAGGTCGAGAACCCGGGCCTCGTTGCGCCGGCGGCGGACCCGGCCGAATCCGGCCTCGACGCGATGGAGCAGGGCGAGGAAAGCTGCCGGGTCGAGATCGCTTTCGACCAGCACCACGCCGTTGACGAACCAGGGCTGGTCGGAAGGGGGCACTGGCGCGCTTTCGTACCAACGCGAGCGCGCGACGATACGAAGCCCCGCCGCGGCCAGCCCGTCCAAGGCTGCCTCCAACGCCTCTCTCGGCGCTCCATGGACGGCGGTCGGCAGGTTGGCGCCCAGGGCGACGAGGATCATGGTCGCCGAATCATGGGCGCGGGCGGGCCGAATTGCGGTTGCCTTCGCAGCGGCCTCCCCTTAAGTAAAAGAATGAATGGTTGATCACGAAATTTAGCCGATTGTCGTTCTTTGCGACTCTGTCATTTCGACATATTCGCCCTATGAATGAATTGCATTGTAATTATTTAGATTGGATACCCGACATGTATTTTCACCCGGACGAACGGACCGCTCTTTTCATCGACGGCAGCAATCTCTACGCGGCGGCCAAGTCGCTCAACTTCGACATCGACTACAAACGGCTGCTGCGGCTGTTTCAAGGAAAGAGCCGGCTGATCCGCGCCTATTACTACACGGCGTTGATCGAGGATATCGAGTATTCGCCGATCCGGCCTTTGGTCGATTGGCTCGATTACAACGGCTACACCATGGTGACCAAGCCGACCAAGGAGTTCACTGACTCCCAGGGCCGGCGCAAGATCAAGGGCAACATGGATATCGAGCTGGCGATCGACATGATGGAGATGGCCGACAAGCTCGACCATGTCGTCTTGTTTTCGGGCGACGGCGATTTCCGCCGCCTGATCGAGGCGATCCAAGGTCGTGGCGTCCGCACCACCGTGGTCAGCACCATCCGCTCCCAGCCGCCCATGATCGCCGACGAGCTGCGCCGCCAGGCCGACCAGTTCATCGAGTTGGAACAGCTGATTCCCGAGATTGATCGGACCCACGGCCCCCGGCGGGACGATGGCGACCAGGACGATTTCGACGAGGGCGACGAGGGCGACGAGCCCTATAGCGAGACCGCCTGATTCGGCCGCATGTCGCCGCCGCACTGCGTCCGGAGCGTAGCGCCTGAACTTCTGGGCGAAACATCGAAATGAAAACCCCGGCCTCCAACTGCCCGCTTTGCCCCCGCCTGGCCGCCTTTCGCGCCGAGAACCGCGCGGCCTTCCCCGATTGGCACAACGCACCGGTCGAATCCTTCGGGCCGATCTCCGCCCGCCTGCTGGTCGTCGGCCTGGCCCCGGGCCTGCGCGGCGCCAACAGGACGGCCCGGCCCTTCACCGGCGACTTTGCCGGCGACCTGCTCTATCCGACCCTCGCGGATCACGGTTTCACATTCGGCGCCTTTGCCGCCCGAGCCGATGCCCGGGCCGATGACGGTCTCGAAATGGTCGATTGCCGGATCGCCAACGCGGTGCGCTGCGTGCCGCCCGAGAACCGCCCGACCACCAGCGAGTTCAAGGCCTGCCTGCCCTTCCTCACCGCCGAGATGGCGGCCATGCCCCGGCTCGCGGTTATCCTGGCCCTGGGCAAGGGCGCGCATGATCAGGTCCTGCGGGCGACCGGCGCCCTGCCCCTCTCCGCCCGGCGCTTCGGCCACGGCGCCGAGCATGACCTGCCGAACGGACTGATCCTCGCCGACAGCTATCACTGCTCGCGTTACAACACGAACACCGGCCGCCTGACTCCTGCGATGTTCGACAGCGTCGTGGCCGCAGTGCGCGCCCGGTTGGGCGACGCCGGCTGAGGCGTCAGCCCCGCTCGCGCAGCAGGCGCGCTTTGCTGCGCTGCCAGTCGCGCTTCTTCTCGGTTTGGCGCTTGTCGTAGCGCCGCTTGCCGCTGGCCAGCGCCAGTTCGAGCTTTGCCCGGCCCCGGTCGTTGAAATAGAGGCTGAGCGGGATCAGGGTCACCCCCTGCTCGCGCGCCTGCCCGGCGAGCCGGCGCAGTTCCCGCCGTCGGAGCAGCAGCTTCCTCGGCCGGGTCGGCGCATGATTGAAGGGTTCGGCCGGCGGGTATTCGGGGATATGGGCGTTGACGAGATACAGCTCGTCGCCGCGCGCCTCGGCATAGGCTTCGCCGATGCTCGCCCGGCCGTCGCGCAGCGACTTGACCTCGGAACCAAGAAGCTGAAGCCCGGCTTCGACCGTCTCCTCGATATTGTAGTTGTAGCGGGCCCGCCTGTTGCGGGCGACAATCTGGCCGACCGTCACTCAGCCGCCTTGGCCGTTGCCGCCGGCCCCTGAAGACCCAACTCCGCCACGAGCTCGCGCACCAGCGCCCGGGTCGCCTCGGTCGGACCGACCAGAGGCAGACGCACGGTTTCCTCGCAGATAGCCAGCAGGCTGGCCGCGTATTTGACCGGCGCGGGGCTGGTCTCGACGAAGAGCGCACGGGCCAGCGGATGCAGGCGGTCGCGCACGGCGGAGAAGGTCGCGATATCGCCCGCCCACCAGGCGTCGTGCATGCTGACGCTGATCGCCGGCGCGATGTTGGAGAGGACCGAGATGATGCCGTGGCCGCCCTGGCCGAGGAACGCGCCGATCGTGCCGTCCTCGCCCGAAAGCTGGCTGAACTCGGGACCGATCTTCTCGCGGGCCAGGACCGGGCGGGCCAGATCGTTGGTCGCGTCCTTGACGCCGACCACGTTGGGCAATTCGGCTAGGCGCGCCATCGTCTCGACCGTCATGTCTACGACCGAGCGGGCGGGGATGTTGTAAATCACCATCGGCAGGTCCACCGCGTCGTGGATCGCCTTGAAATGGGCGTAGAGCCCTGGCTGGGTCGGCTTGTTGTAATAGGGCGTGACCTGAAGCGAGGCGTCGGCGCCGATCTCCTTGGCATGGGCGGTCAGCGAGATCGCCTCTTCCGTGAAGTTGGAGCCGCAGCCCGCAATCACCGGCACGCGCCCGGCGGCGGTCTCGACGCAAAGCCGATTGATGCGCTCGTGCTCGTCATGGGTCATGGCCGGCGATTCGCCGGTCGTGCCGCAGGGCACGACCCCGTTGATGCCTTGTTTGATCTGCCAGTCCACGAAGTTCTGAAACGCCTTCTCGTCCACCGCTCCATCACGGAATGGCGTGATGAGCGCGGTCATGCAGCCCTTGAACATGGCATCCTCCCGGGGATCAATTAGGAAATCGCAGTTTCCCAGATCGGAAAATAGACCGATTGCGGTCCCGTCGCAACGCGGACCGCGGGCGGCGTCTGGCCGAAACCCCGGCCAACGCCTAGAATGAACGACGCCATCGCCTCGACGGATGCATGAATTCCAACCCCTCGTTTCCGCGCCTCATCGCCGCGATCGCTCTTTTGGCGAGCGTGGTCGCCGTCGCCGCCGTTCAGGCGGCGCCGCCCAACCTGACGGAATCCGAGCGACGCGCCTACAAGGCCGCCTTCATCAATGTCGAGCGCGGCAATTGGGACGCGGCCAGACGGCATGCCGCGCAAGGCACCAACCCGCTGCTCGACAAGGCCTTGCTCTGGTACGACATGCGCCGTGCCGGAACCGAAGCGAGCTTTGCCGAAATCGCCGCTTTCCTGCGCGCCAATCCCGGCTGGCCCGATCGTCGGCGGCTCCAGCGCCGGGCCGAGGAAGCCATGCCGAACGGCATGGACTCCGCCGCCGTCACCGCCTGGTTCATCGAATTTCCGCCGATCGGGACTGACGGGCGGATCGCCCTGGCCGGGGCCCAACTTCGCCTGGGCCGGACAGAGGTCGCCGTCGCCCTGCTGCGCGAAACCTGGCGCGAGAGCGGCTTCGGCAGCCGGCAGGAACAGGATTTCCTGAACGCCTACGGCAAGTATCTTCGGGAATCGGACCATATCGCCCGGCTTGACCGGCTGCTCTGGGCCGGCGCCAAGGATTCGGCCGGGCGCATCATGAAATATGTCAGCGAGGACCGGCGACGCCTGGCCCGCGCGCGCCTGAGCTTACGCGCAATGGGCGCGGGGGTGGACCGGGACATCGAGCGTGTCCCCGATTCGCTGCAAAGGGATCTCGGGCTGCTCTACGAGCGGGTCCGCTGGCGGCGCCGCAAGGGCCGCATGGAGGACGCACGGTCCCTGCTCTTCGACCTGCCCGAATCGGTGCCGCGGCCGGACCTGTGGTGGGCCGAGCGCCATGTCCTGATCCGCGACGCCCTCGCTTCGGGCCATATCAGCGCGGCCTACCGCCTCGCCAAGGAACATCGGCAGACCGAAGGCGCCGGCCTGGCCGACGCGGAATGGCTGGCCGGCTGGATCGCCCTGCGTTTCCTAAACGACCAGCGGGTCGCCTTCGACCATTTCAAGCGGATGTATGACTCGGTCCGCACCCCAGTCAGCAAGGCGCGCGGCGCCTATTGGATGGGCCGCGCGGAGGAGGCCGCGGGCCGGGCCGAGGGCGCGGCCCAGGCCTATCGCGCGGCCAGCGAATTCAAGACCGCCTTCTACGGCCAACTCGCCGGCCACAAGCTTGGCTGGGCCGATGGGGCGGCCTTGCCGGCCGGGCCCGCGATCGACGCCCAGGCCCGCGCCCGTTTCGACGGCGAGGAACTCGCCCAGCTGGTGCGCCTGCTGGCAGCGGTTGGCGCCGACGGCTTGGCCTCGCCTTTCCTCACGGCCCTGGCCGACGCGGACGAGGGCGCGGCCGCCCCCGCCCTCGCGGCCGGGCTCGCTCATGAGATCGGACGCCCCGATCTGGCCGTGCGTGTCGCCCGCAGCGCCCGGCGGGATGGCGAAATCCTGATCGAACTGGGCTATCCGGTCCGCAAGCTGCCTTCCGGCGCCGGGCCGGAGCCCGCGCTCGTGCTCTCGATGATCCGGCAGGAAAGCGGCTTCGACCGCGAGGCGGTGAGCCGCGCCGGGGCACGCGGCATGATGCAGTTGATGCCGACGACGGCCAAGAAAATGGCGAAGCAGGAAGGGCTGCGCTATTCGAGCGCCATGCTGACCGCCGATTCCGACTACAACATCCGCCTGGGGCGCGGCTATCTCGCCGAGATGCTCCAGAAGTTCGGCGGCTCCTACGTGCTGGCCGCCGCCGCATACAACGCAGGGCCGGGCCGGGTGCGCCAATGGGTGCGGGAGCTTGGCGATCCGCGCGACCGGGGAATCGACATGATCGACTGGATCGAGACCATTCCCTTCGCGGAAACCCGCAACTATGTCCAACGGGTTCTCGAAGCCCTGCAGATCTATCGAATCCGGCTGAACGGACCCGGCACGGCGATGTCCTTGGAGAACGACCTCGCCCAGGCGCCGCCGCCGCTCGAATCTGCCCCACAGCTCGCCAGACGCGGGACGGAATGAAGAGAATCATGCGATGAGTCCTTCCCCCTTCTCCGCCATCGGCGCTTGCGTATTCGACGCCTACGGCACGCTGTTCGACTTCAACGCCGCGACCGAACGCTGCCGCGACGCGCTGGGCGACAAGGCCGCACCGCTATCGGCGACCTGGCGCGCCAAACAGCTCGAATACACATGGCTGCGCAGCCTGATGGGACGGCACGCAGATTTCTGGCGGGTCACCGGCGACGCGCTCGATGTCAGCCTCGCCGTCCACGGCATCGGGGACGCCGCGCTGCGCGATCGCCTGCTCGATTGCTACCGCTCGCTCGACGCCTATCCCGACGCCAAGGATACCCTGGCCCGCCTGCGCGCCGCCGGTCTGGCCACGGCGATCCTGTCGAACGGCTCGCCCGCCATGCTCGACAGCGCCGTCGACAGCGCCGGCCTGGGCGATGTCCTGGACGCCGTTCTTTCGGTCGAGGAGGTCGGCATATTCAAGCCGCACCCCTCGGTCTATCAGCTCGCGGTCGACCGCCTGGGCATACCAGCGGAGCGAATCTGCTTCATGTCCTCCAACGGCTGGGACGCGCGAGGCGCTGCGGCCTTCGGCTTCCGGGTGGTCTGGGTCAACCGGTTCGGCCAGCCGCCCGATCGCCTGCCGGACGAACCTCACGCGGTCGTCGATACCCTCGACGCCCTGCCGGGGTTGCTGGACCTGTGAGCGCGGCGGCGCCGGAGGGCTGGCAAAGCCGCTATTTCTCGGCCCAGGACGGATTGCGCCTGCACTACCGGGAATACGGCGCGCGCGATGCCCGTGGCGTTCCGGTCCTGTGCCTCAGCGGACTGACCCGGAATGCCCGCGACTTCCACGACCTGGCGTCCTGGCTGGCGCCGGAGCGGCGCGTAATCTGCCCCGATTATCGCGGACGCGGGCGCAGCGCCTACGATTCCGACTGGCACAACTACGACCCCCGGGTCTATCTGGACGATCTGCGCCACCTGCTGGCCGTCGCGCGCGTCCATCGGGCGGTTTTCGTGGGAACCTCGCTCGGGGGCTTGCTCACCATGGGCATGGCGGTGCTCGCGCCGACCGCCGTCACGGGCGCGGTCCTCAACGACGTGGGCCCGGAACTGGGCACGAGCGGCCTGTCGCGCATCATCAACTATATCGGGCGCGACCATCCGGTCGCCGGGTGGGACGAGGCCGTCGCCGCGCTGCGGCGCCTAATGCCCGGCATGGCCCAGCAACCCGACCATGTCGTGCGGGAACTGGCGCGCGGGACCTACCGCGAAGGCGATGACGGCCGCCTCCATGTCGATTGGGACACCGCCATCGCGAAGTCTTTGCACCCCGCCGGCACCGGCGACCGGGACCTCTGGCCGATCTTCCGCGCCCTCGCGGACCGGCCCGTCCTCGCCCTGCGCGGGGCGCAATCCGACATTCTCTCGGCCCCGACCTTCGAGCGCATGGGCGGGGAATTGCCCACCATACGGCGCATCACGGTGCCCGAGGTCGGCCATGCACCGACCCTGGCCGAGCCGGAGGTCCGGGCGGCGATCGCTGATCTGTTGCGCGGGGTGGACGGCCGGAGCCCGGCCGTCCGTACCTAGCTGGAGGAAGAAGCGCCGCCTGCGCCGCCGCCGGGTTTGGCACCGCCGGTCGCCGGGGCCGCGGTCGTCGCTGGCTTCGACACCGGCGTTCCGTCGAGCCGTGAGACCCGGCCCTCGAGATAGGCTCCGGCCTCCATCGACAGGCTGTCATGGGCGATATCGCCGATGATCCGCGCGCTCTTCGCGAGATTGACAGTTTTGGCGCTAATCCGCCCTTCGACCGTGCCGCTGATCTGGACCTTGTCCGCGGCGACTTCGCCGACCACCGCGCCATGCTCGCCGATCGTCAGGTTTCGACTGCGAACATCGCCTTCGACGCGCCCGTCCACCTGGATGTCGCCGTCGCAGATAATGTTGCCCTCGACCTTGAGGTCGGCGCTGATGATCGACGGCACGGATGCCTTGGACGACGATCCAGCGCTCGGCCGTGGGCGATCCTGAACGCCGGCATCCTCGCCTTTTTTCGTCTCACCCTTTGAAAACATGTCGCCCCGCTTTCAAGAATGGCATGGGGTCCGTCGGCTGGTCGTCGATAAGCACTTCATAGTGCAAATGCGGTCCAGTCGTCCGGCCCGTGCTGCCGATTTGGCCCAACTTGTCCCGGTAGTCTACCTCTTGGCCGCGCTTGACGAAAATCTTTCGAAGATGGGCATATCGGGTCCGCACGCCATAGCCGTGATCGATCTCGACAACCTTGCCGTAGCCGCCCCGCCAGCCGACGAAAACGACGATCCCGCCCGACGGGGCCAAGACGGGCGCGCGGCCGGCGCTCACGAAGTCGATCCCCGAATGCATCGCCAAGCGGCCGTTCACCGGATCCTTGCGCTTGCCGAAATCGCTGGTCAGCCGGTAGTCGTCCATCGGCGCGTTCAGCGGCAGCACCCGCACCATCTCCTGCAGGCGTTCGAGTCGCGTGATCTTCCGGTCCAGCAGCGCCGCGTTTTCGTCCAGCGGCTCCGACGAGTCGAAGGCCACGAACGGTCCGCCCTGCCCGCCGGCGACCTCTTCGGCCCGGGCCAGCAGCGTTTCCGGGTCGAGGCCCGCCAATTCGATGGTCCGCTCGACCGCTCCGATATTCTCGGTGGTGGTTTCGGCCAGCCGCAGCAGCACGTCGCGCTGGGCGCGTTTGGTCGCCAGGATC
>JABIRQ010000076.1 GCA_018699755.1 Rhodospirillaceae bacterium
CGACGACCCGAGCGGACCGGCAGCCGATATTCTGCCCCGCGCCGCGCATGCCAACCGCGATATCTTCTACGAGCGCGACGCGGCGCGAAGCCTGGCGGCGGTGTACGGCGACCTGCAGGCGCGCATGGTCCAGGCGGACGCCACCGCCCGCGCGGCGACCGCGCCGAAGTCGCACGACGCGAGCCAGGAGCTGGCGGCCCTGCCGGTGCGCGCCAGGGCACGGGCCGGAGCCGCCGCGCCCCTGCCCCGCACCTTCCTGCCGCCCCTCGCCATGGAGACCCAGCTGTTCCTCGCCAAGCTGCCGATCCCGGGCGAGAGCCGCACGGCGATGGCGTAAGCGCCGCGCCTCAACTCACCGTAAAGATCGGCTCGCCCAGCACGTCCATCAGGGGCTCGATGCCCAGGCCCGGCGCCATGCTGGCCGCCGCCTCGCCGTTCTTCACCACCGGCGCGCCCTCGGCCGTGGCATGGGCCAGCTTGACGTGGGACAGGGTGGCGGAGAAGCGCAGCTCGACCGGCGTCGCATGGGCCAGGGCGATGACCGAGGCCACGCCGATATCGGTCGCCGCCGTGTCCTCGATGGTCATGGCGATGCCCGAGGCGACACAGACGTCGCGGATGGCCCGCGCCCGGGTCAGCCCGCCCAGCTTCGACAGCTTGATGTTGATCGCGTCCATCGCACCGTCGCCGATGCCGCGCAGCAGGTCGCCCATCGACTGGATCGACTCGTCCAGCACGAAAGGATGGTCGCAGCGCCGCCGGATAGTCAGGTTCTCCTCATAGGTCGTGCAGGGCTGCTCGATCACGACCTTCAGGTCGCGCGCCGCGCGCACCACCTTGGCCGCCTCGTGGGGGAACCAGCCGCCATTGGCGTCAGCCACCAGCCCGTCGTCCGGATCGACCGCCCCCGCCGTGGCGATGATGCGCTCGATATCGACATCGACCTCGCCCCCGACCTTGAGCTGGAACTGCTTGTAGCCCTGGGCCTTGAAGCCCTTGATGCGCTCGACCATGGCTTCGGGCGCCTCCTGGGTGATCGAGCGGTAGAGCCGCACTTTCTCGCCGAAACGCCCGCCCAGCAGGATATGGACCGGCAGCCCCGCCTCCTTGCCAAGGATGTCCCAGCAGGCCTGGTCCAGCGGGCTCTTGCAGTAGGGATGGCCTTTCAGCGCGGTGTCCATGATCCGGTTGATCGCCTCGAGCTGGGTCGCGTCCTGGCCGATCAGATGGGGCGCCAGTTCCTGGATACCCGTGCGCGCGCCGGCGACATAGGACGGCAGATAGGTCGAGCCCAGCGGCACCACCTCGCCCCAACCGGTCAGGCCCTCCTTGGTGTCGATCCGCGCGATGGTCGAATCGAAATAGTCGAGGGCGCGGCCGTGCGACATCGTGTAGGTGCCCTCCTTGATCGGCACCTGGGCGGTGTAGACGGAAATGCGCGAGATGGTCTGGGCCATGGGAAATCCTCTCTTCGGTTCAGTCTTGCAGTCAGGTTCAGGCATTCAGGATGTGATCGCTCATCTTCTCGGCGATCATGATGGTGGGAATGTTCGTGTTGGCGCGCGGGATGGTCGGCATGACCGAGGCGTCGATCACGCGCAGCCCGTCGACGCCGTGGACTCGGCCCGCGGAATCGGTCACCGCCAGCGGATCTTCCGCGGCGCCCATGCGGCAGGTGCCCGACGGGTGCCAGGCACCCCAGACTCCCTCGCGCACCCAGTCGGCGACCGCCTCGTCGTCGTCGAGCGCGCCGGGCCGGTCGAATCGTGGGTTGAGTTTGTGTTTGCGCATATAGCCGCGGAACGGCCCGCCGAGGTCCAGGAACAGGGCGCCCAGGGCGGTCTTGACCCAGGTGCTCGCGCGCGGGACCGCGAGGTCGCGAACCCGGTCGTTATAGGCCGCCGGGAACCAGAAGTCGCAGACCGCGCGGACCTGGGGCGCGGTCATCAGCGCCGCCATGCGCCGGAAGCCGTCCACCAGACGGTTGAGATCGCGGGAATCGCTCAGGAAGTTAAAGGCCACCACCGGCTCGGCCAGCGGATCGGAGGAGCGCAGGCGGACGAGGCCACGCCCGTAGGGCTTGTTGCAGTGGAGGGTGATCGCGCCGAGCCGGCGGCCGAGGGGATGCCAGCCGCCCTTGTTGTTCGGGAAAAAGAACATATCGCCGGGCGGGCAGCCCTCATGCCCCGAGGAGTAGCGGATGCCGAGGCTGATATGGCGGCCGAGCCAGGCCGGCAGGCGCGCCTCGCGCGAAATATAGCCAGCGACATTGAGCGAGGGATGCTCCATCAGGTTCGCCCCGACTCCGGGCCGATCCGCCACGACCGCCACGCCCAGATCGCACAGGTGGTCACCCGGCCCGATGCCGGCCTGCATCAGGATCGCCGGGGAATGCAGCGCCCCCGCGCTGACGATGACCTCGCGCCCGGCGATCTCCACGCTGCCGCCCTTGGTGCGGACGCGCACCCCCGTCACCCGCCGCCCTTCGACCAGCAGGCGTTCCAGGCGCGTCTCCGCCATGATCCGCAGGTTCGGGCGCCGCCGCGTGGCGGTGTCGAGATAGCCGACCGCCGTCGAGACCCGCCGGTCGTACTGGTTGGAGAAGGGCACCGGGAAACAGGCGTCGCCGAAATCGGTGTTGAGGTCCTCGCCCAGGGGCAGGCCCTGGTCCCCGGCCGCCTCCATGATCGCCCGGGTGAAGCCGGGCCAGTGTTCCGGGAAGACGCGGCGGATCGGAATGCGGCCGGAGTCGCCATGCTCCGGTCCGGCGAAGTCGAGATCGCGCTCGAGTCGCTTGAAATAGGGCAGGCAGCTTTCCCAGGTCCAGCCCTTCGCGCCCTCCTCCTGCCATTCGTCGTAATCCCCTGGCAGGCCGCGCAGGGCGAACTGGCCGTTGATCGACGAGCCGCCGCCCATCACCCGGGCCTGCTCCAGCCGCCGCGGCGGATCGAGCGGCGCGTTGCCCTGGAGCGAGCCGTGATGGATGCGCAGATCGGACCAATTGTAGCGCGGGTCGAAATAGGCGTAGCCGGTGTAGCTGCTGGAAATGATCGCCGGCACCCGCTCGGGATCGATATCCGGCCCCGCCTCGATCAGCAGAACCCGGCGCTGGCCGTCCGCCGACAGGCGGTTGGCGAGCACGCAGCCCGCCGAGCCGCCGCCGACGATGACATGGTCCCAGGTCACGCGCGCGGGCCC
>JABIRQ010000309.1 GCA_018699755.1 Rhodospirillaceae bacterium
GGGCGAGCGGCGGGCCGCGGTGGAGCGGTTACAGGCGGGCGAGATTGACGTGGCCTTCGGCACCCACGCGCTGTTCTCCAAGGACGTCCAGTTCCGCCGGCTCGACCTCGCGGTGATCGACGAGCAGCACCGCTTCGGCGTCCATCAGCGCCTGACCCTGGCCGGCAAGGGGCGCGGCACGGATATCCTGGTGACCACCGCCACGCCGATCCCCCGCACCCTGATGCTGGCGGCCTATGGGGACATGGATTCGTCGCGCCTGACCGAGAAACCGGCCGGACGCCAGCCGATCGACACGCGGGTATTGCCGATCGAACGTCTCGACGAGGTGGTGGAAGGCGTGCGCCGGTCAATGGCCAAGGGTGCGAAGGTCTATTGGGTCTGCCCGCTGGTCGAAGAATCGGAGGTCAGCGATCTGGCCGCCGCGACCGAACGCCACCGGGCCTTGGCGGCCCTGCTGGGCGACCGGGTCGGCCTGGTCCATGGCCGCATGAAGGCCAAGGAGAAGGACGCCGCCATGGCGGCTTTTGCGAGCGGCGCCACGGACCTGCTGGTCGCGACGACCGTGATCGAAGTCGGGGTCGACGTGCCCACGGCCACGGTCATGGTGATCGAACATGCCGAACGCTTCGGCCTGTCCCAGCTGCACCAATTGCGCGGCCGGATCGGCCGGGGTGCCGAGAAATCGACCTGCCTGTTGCTCTACGCCGGCCCGCTGGGCCAGACCGCGCGTGCCCGGCTAGAGGTCATGCGCGAGACCGAGGACGGTTTCAGGATCGCCGAGGAGGATTTGCGCCTGCGCGGTGGCGGCGAGCTGCTCGGCACCCGTCAGAGCGGGTTGCCTGAATTCCGCCTGGCCGATCTTGCCGTCCATGCCGACCTTCTCGCCGTCGCCCGCGACGACGCCCGCTTGGCGCTGGAACGGGACGCGGAGCTCGAAACCGATCGCGGCAAGGCCCTGCGGACCCTGCTCTACCTCTTCGAGCGGGACGCCGTGATCCGCTATCTGCGGTCGGGATAGACAGGCGCGAAGCCGCGTCAGTCTCCGGCCTTCTCCATTGGATCGGCCTTCTCCATCGGAATGGTCTGGGTTTCGCGATCGGCGGCCGCGACTTTCTTGATCTGCTTGTCCTTGTCGGGGCGCCGGTCGGGCGGGGTGACGATGCCGCCGGAGACGACCATCTTGATGCCCTCCTCCACGGTCATGCTGAGGACGACGAGTTCGCGCCGAGGCAGGAAAAGGAGATAGCCCGAGGTCGGATTCGGCGTGGTCGGCAGAAAGACGTTGACCACGTCGTCCGTCGTCAAGCTTTGAACCTCGCCCTGGGTCATGCCCGTGATAAAGCCGATCGCCCAACTCCCTCGCCGGGGATATTCGAACAGCACGACCTGGCGGAAGGTTTCGGACTGGTCCGCCAGGATGGTTTCGACGATCTGCTTGGTTGCCGAATAGATGCTGCGGATGACCGGCATGCGGTGCAACACGCGTTCGGCGATGCGCATGACCCAACGGCCCAGCAAGCCCGCCGTCAGCCAGCCGACCAGGGTCAGGAACAGGATGAAGATGAACAACCCCACCCCGGGGACGCCGAAGGGCAGATAGGTTTCCGGGCTGTATTTCGCCGGCAGCAGCGGGGTGATCCGCGTGTCGAAGAAATTGATCACCAACCAAGCCAGGTAGAAGGTGATGCTGATCGGCGCGGTGACCAGGATGCCCGCGAGGAAATAGGCGCGGGACTTCTTCAGAAAGCCGCCCTGCGGTTTTTTTGCGACCTTCTTCAGGGCCGAGCTGTCCTCGCCCCGCTCGTTATGCGACTTGGCCGACGCATCCGCCTTGTCCGCCGTCTCTCTGCCCTTGCGTCCGCGCCTTGCCATGCTTTCGTCCCGTTCGTTCCATCCATGCGATGCGATCCCCGCGTATCGTTATCTGATATAGGTGCTCTCGGGCCTTCGCGGTAGACCCACGCCCGCAGCGGACCTTCGCTCCCCTCAACGGCTGAGGAACGCGTTCAGCGCCTCGTAGGTTTCTTCGGGCGCCGTCTCGGGCAGCCAGTGGCCGCCGGGAACGCCGCGCCCGGTCACGTTCCGTGCTCGCTCCTTCCAAGCCGCAATCACGTCATAGTGCCGGCCCACGAACCCGTCCTTGCCCCACAGGGCCATGACGGGGCATTCGAGCTTGCGCTCGAGATCCGCCTCGTCATGCTCCAGATCGATGCCGGCGCCGGCGCGGTAGTCTTCGCAGGAGGCATGAATCGCCGCAGGGTCCGAAAAGAAGCGCAGGTATTCGGCCACGATTTCCGTCGGGAAGGCCGCCGCACCCGCGCCCCAGCTTCCGAACGTCCGATTGAGGTAATAGGCCGGGTCCGAGCCGATCCAGCGTTCGGGGAGGTCGTCGGGTTGGATGAGGAAGAACCAGTGCCAATAGGCCGTCGCCATGGCCCGGTCGGCCTCGGCATACATCTTGTGGGTGGGCGCGATGTCGAGGACGGCGAGGCTCTCGACTCGGTCGGTATGGTCCAGGGCCAGCCTGTGGCCCACTCGCCCGCCCCGGTCGTGGCCGACGACATGAAACCGTTTATGGCCCAGCGCCCTCATGACCGCGACCTGATCCAGCCCGTTCCTGCGCTTGCAATAGGTCTCATGGCGGGGGTCGGACGCCGGCTTGCCGGAATCGCCGTAGCCGCGCAGGTCCGGTGCGACCACCGTGAACCGTTCGGCCAGGCGTGGCGCGACATGGCGCCACATCAAATGCGTCTCTGGATAGCCGTGCAGCAATAGGACCGCGGGGCCGCGCCCCGCCGTGACCAAGTTGATTTCGACGCCGTCCGCTTCGATGCGGCGGCGTTCGAAGCCGTCGAAATACGCCGTGGCCTTTTCAGCGGTTTCTTGTCCGTTCATCTGGCGTCTCCGTCGTTGGCGGTTCTATGATCGCTCGCCCGCCGGGACGCAAGGGCCACGAATTCAACGGGACCCGGAACGCCAACGAAGAAAGGATCGGGAATGAGCGGACAATTCGGACGCCCGCTGCGGGAGATCGCGGCCGATCTCCAGAACGGCCGGCTCAGCGCGGAGGCGCTGGCCGAGGAAGCGATCGACAACCACCGCCGTTTCGACGGTCCGCTCCAAGCCTACCGGACCTGGGATGCCGACCGCCTGCGCCGGGAAGCCGCGGCGGCCGATCTGGTGTCGAAGGCAAACGGCCTGGCCGGCCCGCTGCATGGGATTCCGGTTTCAATGAAGGATCTGTTCGGGGTGCCCGGCTATCCGACCTACGCCGGCACGCCCAAGCGCTTGCCCGAATCCTGGGAGCGCGCCGGCGATCTGGTTCGCCGTCTGCGTGCCCAGAGCGGCCTGGTAACGGGTAAGGCCCATACCGTCGAATTCGCTTTCGGCGCCTTGGGCACCAACCGCCATTTCTGGGGTATCCCGCGCAATCCGTGGGACGCCGTGCAATCGCGTGTGCCGGGCGGCTCCTCCTCCGGCGCCGGTGTCAGCCTGCTGGAAGGCACGGCCCTGCTCGCGGTCGGCAGCGATACCGGCGGCTCCGTGCGGATTCCGGCAACCTTGACCGGCAATGCCGGGATCAAGACCTCCACGGGCCGGTGGGCGACCGACGGTTGCGTTCCGCTTAGCCCGATCATGGACACGGTCGGCTTGCTCGCCCGCTCGGTCGACGACCTGGCTTTCGGTTTCGGTGCGCTCGATCCGCGTTTGGGCGATCCGTATCGTTTCCTCGCCGATCTGGAGCGGGCGGAGCCATCGGATTTCCGGGTCGCCGTGTGCGAGAACGGGGTTTGGGACGATTGCTCGCCCGGTGTCGCCGAGGCCGCCAGGGCGGCGATCGACGAATTCGTCGCGGCCGGGGCGAAGCTGGTCGAGATCGACATGCCGGAATATACGGCCGGCTACGCGATGCACCTCAAGGGCAGCGTCGTCTCCGGCGAGTGCGATGCGTTCCTGAACGAGCACCTGCCCGACTGGGTCGCAACCCTGGACGAGACGGTGCGTTTGCGTATCGCCGACGGTGGCGGCATCACCGCGCGCGAATGGCTTCAGCGCAAGGAGGAGCTTGCGCGCCTGGCCCTGGCCGCGGCGGACCGGCTTGCCGGTATCGATGCCCTGATCGTGCCGACCGCGCCCGTGACGCCGCCGACCTATGACGAGGTCGAGGATGTCGAGGCCCATGTTCGCGTCAACCGCCAGATGTTCCGCAACACCTGCCCGGTCAACATGCTGGGCCTGTGCGGCTTGGCCGTGCCCGCGGGGCTGGACGCCGCCGGCATGCCGGTCGGCGTCACCCTGGTCGGCCGGGCGATGACGGAGGAACGGTTGTTCGCCGCCGCCCATGCCATGGAACGCGTGATCGGCCGGTCCGCCGACCGTCTCGGCCGCGCGCCCCTGGGACACGACTGATCCGACGCCAGCCCGAACGAGGGAGAACCCATGTCCGACCCGACCGACCTGTCCATCGCCGAGATCGGCAGGAAGCTGCGCGAGCGTAGCCTCAAGGCGCGCGACCTGGCCGAAGCGGCCATCGCCAATCACGAGAAACGGGGCGACCCCCTGGCCGCCTACAAGCTCTGGCAGGCGGATGCGGCGCGCGATGCGGCGGATGCGGCCGATGCCTTGTTCGCGTCCGGCACGGATCTGGGGCCGTTCCAAGGCGTGCCGATTTCGGTCAAGGACTTGTTCGCGGTCAACGGTCTGCCGACCTTCTCCGGCACGCCCAACCGTCTGCCCGAGGCCTTCGAGCGCGAAGGACCTGTGGTCGGCGCCCTGCGCGGCCAACAGGCGGTGATCACCGGGAAGACTCACACCGTCGAGTTCGCCTATGGCGGGGTCGGCGTGAACAACCATTGGGGCTCGCCCCGCAACCCTTGGGATGCCAAGGCGCACCGGGTTTCCGGCGGCTCTTCCTCCGGCGCCGGGGTCAGCCTGTGCGAGGGTTCGGCCCTGATTGCCTTGGGCAGCGACACGGCCGGTTCGGTCCGTGTGCCGGCGTCGGTGACGGGCAATGTCGGACTCAAGATCACCCATGGCCGCTGGCCCCTGGCCGGGATTACGCCGCTCAGCCCGGCTCTCGATACGCCTGGCGTGCTCGCCCGGACGGTCGCGGACACGGCCATCGCATTCGGCGAGATCGATCGAAAGGCTTCGACCCCGGCCCTTCTGGCCGCCATGGAGGCGACATCCCTCGACGGTCTGAGGATCGGGGTCTGCGACGATCTGTTCTGGCAGGACTGTTCGCCGGGAGTCGTCGAAGGCGTGCGGGCGGCTCTGGACGAATTGGTTGCGGCCGGCGCGCGTATCGTGCCCCTGGAACTGCCCGAAGCCGAAGAGGTCTTCGGCCTGTTCCGCCGGGGCGGCATCGTCTCGGCCGAATTCAAGGCATTCCTCGAGGACGAGCTTCCGGATTGGGAGAAGACCTTGGATTCCGTCGTCAGCGCGAGGATGGAGAACGCCGCCGACATTTCCGCGATCGAATTCGTGCGCCGGTGCCGCCTGATGGCTCGATGCAGCGCGACGGCTGCCGCACGCCTTCGCGCGGTCGACTGCGTGGTCACCCCGACCGTTGCGATCACGCCGCCCAAACTGGAGGAAGTCTCGGACGTCGAAGGCTACAAGCCGCGCAACATGATGATGCTGCGCAACACGTCGATCGGAAACCTGCTGTCGCTTTGCGCGCTGACCTTGCCCGTCGCCCTGGACACGGCCGGCATGCCCATGGGTTTGCAGATTCTGATGAGTGGCGGTGCGGAAGAGCGGTTGTTTGCCGTGGGGAGCGCGGCCGAGCGCACAC
>JABIRQ010000276.1 GCA_018699755.1 Rhodospirillaceae bacterium
CGCGCAGGGCAGCGTAGACCGCGGGAAGGTCGGCCATCGCGGCGTGCAGCTCGAAGCCCGGCCCGCCCATCGCCGCGATGCGCAGGGCCAGGATATCGGCTCCGCCGAGCGCGAAGGCGCGCGCCGTGAAGCGCGGAAACGCCTTCTCGCCCAGGTCTAGCCCCGCCGCGCGGCCGAGCACGGTCGCGGCCTCCGGTCCGGACAGCATCAGGGCGCCGCTCGCCTCGCTCAGGTTGGCGAGCCGCGCGTCCGCGCCATCGCCCAACGCGCGCGCCAGCAGATCCGCGGCCACGCGCTCGGCCCGGGCCGGCGCGGTCACGTAGTAGCGCTCCGGCCCCGGATGAATGACCAGCAGAAACGCCGCCAGGCGGCCCTCCGGTGTCAGCACCGGGTTAACGGCGATGCCGCCCGGCTTCTTCGGAATGCGCCCGGCGCAGAGCCGGTCGAGCACGTCGGCGGCGTCCGGCCCCGCCAGCTCGAACTTGGCCAGGGCGGACAGGTCCATGATCGCCGCCTTCTCTCGCACCGTTCGGCATTCCGCGGCCACCGAGCCGAAATGGTCGGGCGCCTCCCATCCCGCCAGCTCCGTATAGGCGGCGCCCCGACCGGCCAGGGTTTCATAAAGCGCACTCGACCGTGCAGGCATCCGGGGCGGTGCGGCTTCGGCCTGACTGCCGTCACCGTATTCGTGGACGTATTCGGTGCGGGTGCGGTCTATCGTGTAGGCGCCATCGGCCCAGGGGCCGTAGCGCCGCGGATCGGCGAAACCCATCTCCTGGTCGGGCTCGCCTTCGGTGATCCAGCGGGCCAGCCGTCCGCTCGTCGCGCAAGCCTGGGCGAAGCCCGCGAAGAAGCCGTTGTTGAGCCAGTAATCGGCAAGGCCTGGCACCGGCCCGGCCAGGGGCGCCGCGTCCGGGGTGCGCATCAGGGGGCCGTTCAGCACGCGCTTGACGCCCAGCTCGTTCAGCACCGGGATGCGCTCAAGCGCACGCTCGAAGGCGTGACTGACGCGGTCCAGGTCGTTAGGCAAAAGGTCGGTGTCGAAATCCTCGGGCGTGCCGTCGGGCGCCCAGAACACCGGCGCGTCGTCGAACAGGCCGAGCAGCAGGCCGCGCTGCTCCTGCCGGATATAGAGCGGGGCGGCCGTGTCGCGCAGCACCGGCAACTCGTGCGGCAGGTCCTCGATGCCGGGCACGTCCTCCGTCACCAGGTACTGCCGCTCCATCGGCACGACAGGCAGGGCATGGCCGGCCAGGGCTGCGACCTCGCGGGCGTGCAGGCCGGCGGCGTTGATCACCTGACCTGCTTCGATGGCGCCTTTCTCGGTCTCGACGGTCCAGCCGCCGCCCAGGCGCGGGTTCAGCCCGATCACCCTCGTGTGGCGGCGAATCTCGGTGCCCATTGCGCGCGCTTCGGCGGCCAGGGCGTTGGTCAGGCTGGAAGGGTCGACATGGCCGTCACCCGGCACCCAGGCCGCGCCCAGCGCGCCGTCCAGGTTGAGATAGGGGAAACGTTCGCCCAGTTCGTCGGGGCCGATCATCTCGACCTCGGTGCCCGCGGCCCGGACCATGGCGGCGACCGGCAGGTTCTCGGTTATCTGCTCCGGGCTGGTCCACAGCTTGAGGCTGCCCGTCTGGTGGAAGCCGATGTCGCGCCCGGTCTCGGCGGCGAAGGCCTTGTAGAAGTCGACGGTTTGCTTGTGCAGGCAGGCCAGGATGTAGGAATTCCAGTAGAGCGGGGTATTGCCCGCGGCATGCCAGGTCGAGCCGCTGGTCAGCTCGCCCTTCTCGACCAGGATGCTGTCCGTCCAGCCCCGCTTGGCAAGGTGATAGAGCAGCGCGCAGCCTGCTATGCCGCCGCCGATCACGACCGCCCGTGCCTTGTCCGTCATCGCTCGTTCCTCCTCGCCGTCAGCTTCGTTTCGTGTGGAACGGCGGCGCCTCGACCGTCGCCGCAATCCGTTCGCCCAGCAATTCGACTGCCAGGGCCGTTCCTGGCGCGGCGTGTTCGACGGGCAGCCAGGCCGTGGCGATGCGCTTGCCGACGGTATGGCCGAAGCCGCCGGAGCAGGTGACGCCGATCGTCCGGTCGCCGGCCGTTACGCCCTCGCCGCCCCATGGATCCGAGACCTCGGGCCCTGCGCCGTCTTCTATCAGCAGCCAGGTGAGGCGACGCGCGCCGCCGCCCTTGGGCTCGCGCAGGAAGCGCCCGAAACCCGCGTCGGTCGGATCGGTGCCGGCGCCGATCTCGACGCCGTGGCGCGGCAGCCCGGCCTCCAGCCGCAGGGATTCGAGCGCGCGAAAGCCAAAATCGACTAGTCCCATGGCCGCGCCCGCCGCGTGCAGGCGGTCGTACAGGGCGGGCAGGGCGCTCGGCCGGGCGAAGATCTCGAAGCCGTCCTCGCCTGTCGCCGAGCAGCGCTGGGCCAGGACACGGGAATAGCCGATCTCGGCCTCCCGCGCCGTGAACCGGGGAAAGGCCGCCAGGCCCGTATCGATTCCCGAAACCACGGCCAGCAGATCGGCCGCTTTGGGGCCCGCGATCGCCAGCACGCCCCAGGCCTCGGTCACGTCGTCCGTGTCGACGTCCTTGCCTGCGCTCGCCCAGCGCAGCAGGTCGAAATCGCGCTGTTCGGAGGCGGCCGAGCCGGTCAGCAGGAAGCCGCCTTCGCCCAGATGGGTGACAGCCAGCCAGGCGGCGACGCCGCCCTTGGCGTTGAGCACCGGCGCCACGGCCATGCCGCCGGCCCGCTGGGGCACCCGGTTGGCGCTCAGCCCCGCCAGCACGGCCTCGGCTTCTGGGCCGGCCAGGGCGATTTTCGCCAGGCTCGACATGTCGATCACGCCGACGCCCCTGCGCACCGCCCGGCATTCCTCGCCAACCGGCGGGAACCAGTTGGCTCGGCGATAGCTGGGCACGTCCTTGGCCGCTATACCCTCAGGGCCCTCGGGCGCGAACCAGTTGGGCACCTCCCAGCCGTTGCGCGCGCCGAACGCCGCGCGCTTCGCTGCAAGCCTCCCGTGCACCGCGCTTGTCCGCGCGCCGCGGCCGGCGGAGCTTTCCGTATGGGGGTGATAGACCGAGCCCGAATAGGCATGGGAGATGTCGAGCTTCGCCTCCGTATAGGCACGCGTGGCGTAGTCGCCGAAGCGCCGGACGTCGACCGGGGAGATGTCGATGCTGGGCGCGCCGTCGAGGATCCATTCGGCGACGAACTTCGCCGTGCCGCATTGCAGGAAGCCGCCGACCACGCCGGTCATGACGAAGAAATCGGGATAGCCATGGGCCAGCCCGGCCAGTGGAGTCAGGTCGGCCGAGCGCGGGGTCGGCCCGTTCACCACCGTCTTCACGCCGACCGTGCCCAGCACCGGGACCTCCGCCATGGTCGCCTCGATGAAGGGCATGGCCCGGTCCAAGTCCGGCGGCAGCAGGGCCTGGTCGAAATCCCAGGGCGGCGCGAAATCGCCCCAGTACAAGGTCTCCTCCTCGTAGGCGGCGACCAGGAAGCCGTCGCGCTCCTGGCGTATGTAGTAGGGCACGCTCATGTTGCGCAGGATGGGCAGTTCCTCCGCGCGCTCGGCCATGCCGGGCACGGATTCGGTCACGAAATACTGGTGTTCGATCGCGGTCATGGGCAGGCGGCCGCCGACCATGGCCGAGATGCGCGGCGACCAGGCCCCGGCGCAGTTGACCACGATATCGGCCTCGACCGTTTCGCCCGTCGTCTCGATCCACCAGCCGCCCTGGGGCCGGCGGTGGATTGCCTCGACCCGCGTATGGCGCAGGATTTTCGCGCCGGCGGCGCGTGCCGCCTTGGCCAGGGCATTGGTGGTCTGGGTCGGGTCGGTAAAGCCGTCGCCCGGCACATGCAGCGCCCCGGCGAAATCCGGGCCTTCGAGATAGGGGAACAGGGCGCGCGCCTCGTCCGGGCCGATGATCGAACATTCGATGCCGAGATGGCGCGCGAAACCGGCGAAGCGGCGGTATTCGAGCAGCTCTTCTTCTGTGTGGCCCAGGCGAACGCTGCCGCATTTGTGCAGGCCGACGGGCTCTCCGGTCTCTTCCTGCACCCGCTCGAAGGTGTCGAAGCTCAGCTTGTGGATGCGGCTGAAAAAGGGATCGGGGGAGTAGAAGGGCACCTGCCCCGCGGCGTGCCAGGTCGAGCCGCTGGTCAGCTCGCCCTTCTCGATCAGCAGCGCGTCGGCGCAGCCCTGGCGGGTCAGGTAGTAGAGCATCGCGCAACCGACGATGCCGCCGCCGATCACGGCGACGCGCGCTTTCTCCGTCATGGCCTCTTCCTCCCTAGATTGGCCACCGCGCCAAGCGCGATCCTAGGCACGGCTGGGCGAGCCTGCCAACCGCGACGCGTTTGGCGACGGCCGATTGACTCGGCGATGGCCGGATGCTTTTGTGCTATCGAATTCCGATATTCGTTATTGCACTTCAATATCTTGGTGCGGATGTTCCGCGCCCCCGAGGAGGACGCCCGATGTCAGACGTCTTGCAGGTCAGGGATGAGGGCGGCGCCCGTATCCTGACCCTCAATCGCCCCGATCGGCTCAACGCGCTCAATGCCGAGCTGCGCGCCGAAATCGCCAAGACCATGCGCGCCGCGGCGGCCGACGATTCGGTTCGCGCGGTGATCGTCACCGGCGCCGGCGACCGCGCTTTCTGCAGCGGCCAGGACCTGAACGAAGCCAAAAGCGTCGGCTCCGACGCGGCCGAGGCCTGGCAGCGCGACTGGGGCGACTTCTACATGTCCTTCCTGGACTGTCGGAAGCCGGTCATCGCCGCGATCAACGGCGTGGCGGCGGGCGGTGCCTTCGTCATCTGCCTGCTGGCGGACGTCCGGATCATGGCCGACAAGTCCCGCTTCATCATGGCGGAGATCGATGTCGGCCTGCCGTCGATCGTCGGGGCCTATCTGCTGCGCACCCATCTCTATCTCTCGCGCGCGATCGAGATCACCCTGACCGGGCGCGACATCCCTGCGGCCGAGGCCAAGGAGATCGGCCTGGCGCACGAGGTCGTGCCCGCCGGCAAGGTGATGGAAACGGCGCTGGCCTTTGCCGAAGAGTTCGCGGCCAAGGCGCCGACCCCGCTGCGCCTGACCGTCGGGCGTATGCGCGACCGGGTGAAGCGCGACTTCGACGAGTTGACCGATGCCCTGATCCGCTATCAGAGCGAGGCCGTCGCGAGCGGCGAGCCGAAACAGGTTATGGACGCATTCCTGGCCGAGCGGGCGGCCCGGAAGAAGGCCGGCTGAGGGAGATCGAGATGGCGGATTACACATTCATCAAGACGCGGGTCGAGGACGGGGTCGGGATCATCACCCTGGACCGGCCCGAGACGATCAACGGCTGGCACGCCCCCATGCGGCGCGACATCATCAACGCGCTCAAGGCTTTCAACGAGGATGATTCGGTCAAGGCCGTCATCCTGACCGGGGCCGGGGCCAAGGCCTGGTCGTCGGGCCAGGACCTCAACGAGACCATGAGCATCAAGGGCGGCACCGACGGCGCGGCCTGGGCCGAGGAATGGCGCGAGTTCTACAACGCCCTGCGCAACATGGACAAAGGCACCGTCGCCGCGCTCAACGGCGTCGCCGCCGGCTCGGCTTACCAATACGCCATGCTGCACGACGTCATTGTCGGCTATCCCGGCTCGCGCATGGGCCAGCCCGAAATCAATTCGGGCATTTCCAGCGTGACCGGCCCGCATATCATGGACGAGCGGATCGGCCATTCCCGGACCTCGGAACTGACCCTGCGCGGCCGCGTGATGGACGGGACCCAGGCCTATGAGGCCGGCGTCATTCACTATCTGGTGGACGAGCAGGATCAGGTCATGCCCAAGGCGATGGAAATCGCCAAGATGCTCGCCTCCAAGGCGCCTCTGGCCATGAAGCTGACCAAGCAGCGCCTGCGCGAGATGACCCAGCCGGGCCTCGAGGAGACGATCGACGCCAACCTCAAGATCTCGGCCGAGAACTACGCCTCGGGCGAGCCCCAGAAATGGATGGAAAAGTTCTTCGAGGAGCGCGCCGCCCGCAAGGCCGCCGCCGCCGCGAAGGGCTAAAGGGAACGCCGCCACGGCCTGCAGGGGCCGTGGCGGTTTTCCGCGCTATTCCGCCGCGTCGCTGGCGTCGAGGCCAAGACCCTTCGCAATGCCTTGGCCATAGGCCGGGTCGGCCTTTATGAAGTGGCCGATCTGGCGGCGCTGGATCGCTTCCGGCACATCCTTCATTGCACCGACCAGGGCGCCGATCAGGCGCCCTTGCTGATCCGGCGTCATCAGACGGAACAGGTTTCCGGCCTGGACGAAATCGTCCGCGCCCTCGGCCTGGTTGTAGCGGTCGGTATCGCCCGCCGCCTTCAGCGGAATCTCCTTGCGGTGCGGGTCCTCGACCGGGCCGTCGAAGCTGTTGGGCTCGTAGTTGACGGAGCCGCCGCCGTTGTCGTCGGACCGCATGGCCCCGTCCCGGTGATAGGTGTGGACGGGACAGCGCGGCCGATTCACCGGCAGGCTGTCGTAGTTGACCCCCATGCGGTGCCGGTGCGCGTCGGCGTAGGAGAAGATGCGGAACTGCAGCATCTTGTCCGGCGAATGGCCGATGCCCGGCACGACATTGGCCGGCGAGAAGCCCGCCTGCTCGACCTCCGCGAAATAGTTTTCAGGGTTGCGGTTCAGTTCCAGGACGCCGATCTCGATCAGCGGATAGTCGCCATGGGGCCAGACCTTGGTGAGGTCGAAGGGGTTGATGGAATAGCTTTCGGCCTCGGCCTCGGGCATGACCTGGACGAACAGCGTCCATTGCGGGCAGTCGCCCCGCTCGATCGCGTCGTACAGATCGCGCTGATGGCTCTCCCGGTCGGCGCCGACGATCGCCGCCGCCTCGTCGTCGTTCAGGGTTTCGATTCCCTGCCGGGTCTTGAAGTGGAACTTGACCCAGAATCGCTCGTCCCGGTCGTTGATCAGACTGTAGGTGTGGGAGCCGTAGCCGTTTATGTGGCGATAGCTCTTGGGCAGGCCCCGGTCGGAGAACAGGATCGTCAACTGATGCAGGCTTTCGGGGCAGAGGGACCAGAAATCCCACATCGCCGCCGGGTTGCGCAGATTGGTCTTGGGGTCGCGCTTCTGGGTATGGATGAAGTCCGAGAATTTGTAGGGGTCGCGCACGAAGAAGACTGGCGTGTTGTTGCCCGCCAGATCCCAGTTGCCTTCCTCGGTGTAGAACTTCAGGGCGAAGCCGCGCACGTCGCGTTCGGCGTCCGCCGCGCCGCGCTCGCCCGCCACGGTGGAGAAGCGGGCGAAGACCTCGGTTTCCTTGCCCGGTTCAGCAAACAGCTTGGCCTTGGTGAAGCGCGTGACGTCGCCGGTCACCCGGAAGGTGCCATAGGCGCCGGACCCCTTGGCGTGGACGACCCGTTCCGGGATTCGCTCGCGGTTGAAATGGGCATGCTTCTCGAAAAGCTGCCAGTCCTGGACCAGCAGGGGCCCTCGCGGTCCGGCGGTCAGGCTGTTCTGATTGTCGCCTACGGCGATGCCGGCCGTTGTGGTCAGCGTTTTTGGTTTACCCATTTCAAAATCTCCAGCGGTAAAAATAACGATAGGGAATATTATATACTTAGAATAATTATAGTCTATAGAAAAATCAAACACCCCCCCCGTTTGGCGCCGCAGCGCGTCAACCTGAATTCAGGAGGTGTTTTCGGGCCTAAGCCCCATCGTTCGGGCCGCAAGGCGTCCCATAGGTCGTCATGGTGAGAACGCCTAGCGCTCGATCACCGTCTTGAACAGGCTGCCGCGCGGGACGTCCTGGCCCGGGGCGAGGCCGTTTAGCACGCGGAATCGTTCCTCCCGGGCATCGGCATAGGGCAGGGCCCGGGACAGGCGGTCGGACGAAGCGTTCTGCTCGGCCGTCTCGACCTCGAGATAGCGTGGGCGCAGAGAGCGGCGCTCCTCCCGGTTCAGGTCGCGAAAGCTGTAGAGGGTCCGCTGGAAGCCGGGCGACAGGGTGGCGGTCAATTGCGGCGGGCTGACGAAGAGGAAGCGATAGATCGTCTCATCCTTGCGGATCGCGACGAGGCGGAGATCGGCCTCCTGGCCCTGCTGGGCGATGCGCACCGTGCCTGTTGCGGCGCTCATGCCGTTCACGTCCAGGGTTTCGCGGTTCGCCAGGGTCACGTCTCGGGCCCAGACGGCCGTCAGATAGTCCATGGGCTGACCGCCGAAGCGTTCGGGCGCGGCGTCGAAGATGACCGCCGCGCCGTTGGGTCCCTGGGCCACGACCTGGCGCGCGCCGTTGATCAAGCCGAAACCTTCGGGCACCTCGTAGCGCAGGCCCAGGCCGGGATGGGCGAAGACCCGGCCGCGCACGAAGCCCTGCGCCGGATCGTCGCCGTAGAGCATGCCGTCGATCTTGCCGAGATAAATCTCGCGCGCCGTCATCGGTTCCTGGACATAGGCGATACCCGCTTCGGCCACGGTCTTGCGCACCCGGTCCGCCGTGCGCGGATGGGTCGAGAACAGATCGGCCTGCTCGCTCTGCTCGCCCTGTCCGGCCAAGGCCGATTGCAGGCGCGCATTGGCCTCCATCTTTTCGAGAAATTCCGCCATCGCCCGCGGGTCGTAGCCTGCCCGGCTCATGGCCCGGATCGCCAGCGTATCGGCCTCGTGCTCGTGCTCGCGGGAATAGCCCTGCAGCGCGATCAGGGCGGCGGGGGCGGCCAGTTCCTCCAGCCCAGCCATGCTCGTGCCCTGAGTCGC
>JABIRQ010000075.1 GCA_018699755.1 Rhodospirillaceae bacterium
CCCGCCATGGCGCGGATCACAGCGGCGCTGCGGCCTCTTTGTCCGGTGCCCGCCGCTGCCACGTTGTCGAGGGCGCTCAATCCCCCGGAAAGCAGTGGGGTCTGGAAACCCCGCGCGATCCCCGTAACGGCGAAGCGGTAGGCCGGGCGGCCGGTCATCTCCGTTCCCGCGGTCCAGACTTGCCCCCGGTCGGGTTGCGCGTGCCCCGTCAGAAGATTGGCCAGGGTGGATTTGCCCGAACCGTTCGCGCCGATCAGGCCGACGATCTCGCCCGGCCGCAGGGCGATATCAACGCCGTCCACGGCCCGCACGCCGCCATAATTTTTGGTCAATCCATGCGCTTCGAGGACGGCTCCGTCGGCGACCGGGCGCCGTTGCGACGGCGGTGGCGCGGCGGGCGGCGGCGGCAATGGCCGCTCGGGCAGCAGGCGCGCGCGCAGGCGTTCGGCGGCGCCGGCCAAGCCATCGGGGGCAAAGATGATCGTGACCAGGGTGAGCGCGCCGAAAACCAGAAGGTAGTGGCCCTGCAGAGCGCGCGCCCATTCCGGCAAGTGAACAAGCAGAAGCGCCCCCAGGATTGCGCCGGCAATGCGCGTGCGCCCGCCGATCACGGCCATCATCAGGCAGCTCACCATGACCGAAAAGCCGATCGATTCGGGCGAGACGACGCGCAGGGCATGGGCCTGGAAGGCCCCCCCGGCCCCGGCCAGACCCGCGCCCACGACGAAGGCCCAGAGGCGCAGGGCACCCGCGTCGATGCCGGCCGCGGCCGCCGCCTCGGGTGCCTCGCGCACCAGGCGATAGGCCATGCCGCGCACACCGCCGGTCATGGCGCGGCAGATCAGGACGGCGACGGCGACGGCCATCCAGACGGCCGCCAGCAGGACCAGGGCGCTCTCGCGGCCGGCCAGACCCGGTAGGACCGCGGGCACACCGGCCAAGCCGTTGGCCCCGCCGGTCAGCCCTTCCCAATTGACGGCGAGGATCAGGGCGAGCTGCGCCAACCCCAAAGTCGCCAGGGCGAAATAGTGGGATTGGAGGCGCAACGCCGGCAGGGCGACCAGGGCCGCCGTCAAAGCCGGAAGTGCAACAGCCGCGGCGAATGTCGCGGGAAAGGGCCAGCCGAGCGTCGCGCCGAATATGCCTGTCGCATAAGCGCCCAGACCGAAAAACGCGCCCTGGGCCAGGGACAGGGCACCCGCATGCCCGAAGACGAGCTGATAGCCGAGGACCATCAGCGCATAGCTTCCGGTCACGGTCAGCAGGCGCAGGTCGTAGAGGTCTCCCGTCGCCGCATGGAGAATCAGGAAAGCGGCCCCGATCAGCCAGGGCAGGCGCAAGCCGTGCCGAAGCCAGGTCCAGGCCGCCACGAACTCAGACCCTGCGGCCCAGGGCTTCTCCGAAGAGGCCCTGGGGTCGTAGCAGGAGAAGCAGAAGGACGCAGATATAGAGCCCGGCCTCGGCCACCGGATAGGACAGGACGGCGGACACGATCACCTCGAAGCCGGCGACCAGCAACGCGCCGGCCAGGGCGCCGCCGATCCGCCCCCAGCCGCCGACGACCACGGCGATATAGGCTTTCAGCATCAGGTTCGAGCCTTCGACCGGGGTGACGAAATAGCGGTTGGAGAGGAGCAGTCCTGCGGCCCCGGCCAGCGCGGTCGCCAGGGCGAAGGTGAGGGCGATGGTGCGCGTCGTATTAACCCCCATGGCGCGCGCCATCTCCGGGTCCTGGGCGGTCGCACGCATGCGCCGGCCGAGCTGGGTGCGGTAGAGCATCAGCCATGTTCCGCCCGCCAGGAGGACCGCGGCGGCGATCACGGCGAGCGATTGGCGATCCAGGTCCAGGCCGCCCGGTTCGCCGCCGCCCGACAGCAATGGCGGCCCGGCACGGGGCGCGGCGCCGAACAGGCCGTTCGCGCCGTTCTGCAGCATGATGCCGATGGCGATGGTGCTGACGAAGACCGAGACCGGCGGCGCGTTGCGGAAAGGCAGATAGGCGACAGCGCAGACGGCCAGCCCCAGCCCCGCCATGGCGAGCACGACCAGAGGCAGGAGCAGCAGACCGTCGACCGGCAGCAGCGAGGCCAGGGCGACAGTCAGAAATCCGCCCGCCATGACGAGATCGCCCTGGGCGAAATTGACCGCGCCGGTCGCCCCGATCACCAGGGCGAAACCCAAGGCGACCAGCCCATAAGCCGCGCCCAGGGCGAGCGCGTTCAGCAGGAGCTGAAGCGTGAGCGCGCCGTCCATCCCCGGTCGTGCCTAGCGCGCGCCGTCGACGTTTTCGTAGCGCGCGGCGATGCGCGGTATACGGCTTTCGCCGTCGTAGCAGACGATCACCGCGTCATGAGCCATGTTGCCTGTGCCGTCAGATTTGTAGGTCATGGCCAGGCCCTCGTAGACCATGGAGGCCAGCTTGTCGCGCAGGGCCTTTGGTGTCGCCGCGCCGTCGGCGATGGCGGAGAGCGCCATGCGCATGGCGTCGTATTGGCCCAGGGCGAAGGCGTCCGGCTCGGCATCGAAGCGCGCCCGGTAGGCTTGGGCGAAGGCGTCCATTTCGGGCGAGCCGACGGAGACGGGCGAGGAGCCCGATTCGGCGCAGACACCGGCCAGTTCCGCGGGTTCCAGCAGGGCCGCCGTGGTCGGCTGATGCATCGCCGAACCGGCGACGATGGGCAGGTCGGTGCCATTCGCCTTGGCCTGGCGGACGAACAGGGCGGTCGGGCCGGAATGGAGATGAAGGACCAGGACGTCCGGATTTGCCGCTAGGGCCTTGCTCAACGCCGGCAACATGTCCCTCACGTCCGGCGCCAGGCCCTCCTCGTAGACGACCTCGGCGCCGAGTTTCTCGAAGGCGGCGACCAGATGGCCGCGTCCGCTCTGCCCGTAGGCCGTGGTCTGGTACAGGATCGCCGGGCGTTTCCTGCTCAGTTCCTCGACGATATAGCGCGCCTGGGCGACCTTCACGACCGCGTCGGTCGGGAAGAAGCGAAAGACCCAGGGATTGTCCAATTCGGTCAGCTTGGCCGTGCCCGAGACGGTCAGCAGGGGCACCCCGGCCTCCGCCGCGACCGGCATCATGGCCAGCATCTGGGTGCCGAAGATCGAGGCGGCCACGGCGCTCACCTCGTCGCGCGACAGGGCGCGCAACAGAGCGTTGACCGCGACCTCGGGCGAGGTGCCGGTGTCCTGTACCTCGTAAGCGACGGAAACGCCTTCGGCTCCTTCGTCCAGGGCCAGGACCGCGCCATTCCGCTGGGCTGTGCCCTCCAGCGCAAGGAAGCCGGTGATCGGCACCAGCACCGGGAAGGTCGCTTTTTTCGCTTCTTCGGCGGCGGCCGGCCCGGCCGCGAGGCCGCTGACGATCGCGGCGGCGGTGGCGATGGCGGCAATTCGATTCATTTCAGTCCTCCTTTGCCAGGAGGAAGCCGGGGACTGGGGGAAAGGGGGCGGGTTTTCGATCCCTGAATCGGCTCCCTACGCTGGCATTACCCAGGTCAGGTCTGTGGGTTTGTTCTCAGCCCCGGCGCATTCGCCGACGGCACCCCAGCCATGAAGGGAAGGATGTGTCCCGGCCCGAAGGGAAGTCAAGGGCGGTTGGCCGGGCCAGGCCTATTTCATCCTCGGCGGCGCCAGCCCGGATCCTTCAGCAGATAGGCCAGCGGGATGACCAGCAGGCTGGCGATGGTGATCACCACGAAGGTGTTGTTGTAGGCGATCATGCTGGCCTGGCGGGTGATCTCGCCAGCGATCTGGGCTGTCGTCGCCGGGTCCACACCGCCTTTGCCGGCCCCGGCAAGGGGCGCGGGCAGGGATCGGTTGAACAGATTTACATACTCGCCCAGGCGGGCGTAGTTGGCCTGGGTGCTGTTGGACCAATAGGTCAGGGTGGCCGCCACTCCGAAGCTGAAACCGACATTGAAGGTCAGAAAATAGATCGGGATGCCGTGGGGCCGGAGTCGGGCGTCCAGGGTTGAGGCGGTCAGGGAGTTGAGACAGACCCAAGTCGCACCGCCGCTTATGCCGTGGAGGACGATGGGCAGCAGGATCTGGAGCGGCGCCACGTCCAGCGACCAGCCCGCCATGATCCAAGTCGACGCGCCGGCGCAGAGCGTGGCCGCGGCGATCAGATGGCGCGGGTCGACCCGCGAGATAAGAACGGCGACGACGTACTGGCCCAGCATCGAGCCCATCATGCGCACGGCCATGATGATGCCGACGAACTCGACCGGATAGCCGAGTTGGTTCCGCTGCAACAGGGGCAGCAGGATGATGATTGTCATGTTGGTGGCGCCGAAGACGAAGGTCGCGGCCAGGCCGAAGGAGAAGTTCCGGTTGCGGAACAGCTCGGGCGGGACCAGGGGCGCGCGGGCCGTTGCGACGTGAAGCACCAGGACATAGGCGCAGACCGCCGCGATCGCCAGGGCGCCGACGACCAGGCCGGAATCGAACCAGTCGAGCCTTGCGCCGCGACTGAGCACGAATTGCAGCAGGGCAAACATGGCGATCAGCAGGGCAAGGCCGAGCCAGTCGAGATTGCGGTTCGGCTCGGGCTGGGCTTTGGGTACGAACGCGATGGCGCCGAGAAAGGCGAGGGCGCCGAACGGCAGGGTCATGTAGAACACCCCGGACCAGCCGAACATGTCGATGACGAAGCCGCTGGCCGGCAGCATGATGATCGGCGAGACCATGATTCCCAGGCTCCACCGCGCCAAGGCGCGGCCGTGCTGTTCGCGCGGATAGGCGTTCATCACGATCATCTGGCAGAGCGGCTGGATTGGCGCGCCGACCGCGCCCATGCCGAGGCGCAGCAATATCTCTTCCTGAAGCGTGGTGGCCTGGGCGGCCAGGATCGAAAGCGTGGCGAAGCTCGCGATCGAGATGAGGAACAGCCGCTTTGCGCCGATCCGGGCCGCCAACCAGCCGGTCGTGACGATCATCCCGGCGGAGCCCAACACGAAGGCTGTGGCAACCCAGGAAATCTCGTCCGGCGTGGCCGAGAACGCGCCCTGCATATGCGGGATAGCAATGGCGACGAGGGACAGGTCGCCCGAATACATGGCGCTGGCCAGGATCACCGTGCCCATGATCAAGGCGCGCTGGCGGGGGCTGGCGGGGGCGCCGTCGGGCGATTGCGGTTCCGTGCTCATGGTCACGACCCGGGGCGGCGAACCCCTTCAGCGCCGAGGCGCGGAAGACGCGGGTTCCTCGGATAGGGATGCTGGCGGGTTTGGGCGGTCCCGTCCAGTTTTTCCGGCTTGGGACGGTTCGATTCGCCTCAGGATCGGACGAGTGTCCGCCGGCTCAGCCATACGGCGAGACCGGCGGAGGCGACATTCGCCGCGGCGACCGCGAGCGCCACACCCGGCGGGCCGATCAGTTCGGCGCCCAGCCAGGCGAGCGGCGCCGTCAGGACCAGGGTGCGGACGACATGGAGGACGAGGCCGCGCCCGGCTCGGCCGATGGCGTTGAAAGCGGCGGCCGCGCAGACCATCGCGCCGTAGCCCGCGAGACTGAGCGGCACGATGTCGAGATAGCCGGTGGCGACTTGGACGATCTCGACCTCCGCACTGAACAAGCGGACGATCTCCGCTCCGAAGAGCCAGAGAGAGGCGGCCAGCAGGACGGCCCAGAGCGCGCCCGCCGCGAAGCACTGCGTCAAGGCCAGTCTGATTCGGGCATGTTGGCCTGCGCCCCAGTTCTGCCCCACGATCGGCGCGATCCCGGCGGACAGCGCGAAGATGGGCACCAGGGCCAGCGCCTCGATCCGCGTGGCGACCCCGAAGCCGGCCACGGCGTCGGCGCCGAAGCTCGCGACAATGGCGGTCAGGATGCCGTATCCCAGGGGGTTGATGACATTGCCCATGGCGGCGGGCAGGGCGACGGCGGCGATGCTGCGCCAGCATTCGCGCAATTCGGCCATCGGCGGAATCGTGAATTCCAGCAACCGGTCGCGGCGATGCAGCAGATAGAGCGAGCCGGCGAGCGGCGCGAAACGCGCGGCGAGGGTGGCCCAGGCTGCGCCCTCCACCCCGAGGGCCGGAATGGGGCCGAGGCCGAAGATCAGGATGGGGTCGAGCGTGATATTGACCACCGCCGCGACGACCATGATGGCGCTCGGGAAAATCGCGTCGCCGGTCGCGCGCAGGATGTTGTTGGCGACCATGGGCACGACCAGAAGGACCATGCCTGGATACCAGATGCGCATATAGGCGACGATATGCTCCATCTGGGCCGGTCGCGCGCCGAGCAGGCGGAACAGCGGCTCAATGGTCAGGAGGCCCAGGGTCGCGAGGCCGCCCACGATGAGGAGGGCCAGGATTAGGCTATCCGTCGCCAGGCGGCGGACCCGGCGCTCGTCGCCCGATCCGACCGCGCGCGAGACGACGGAACTGGCGCCGGCCCCCAGGCCGATGCCGATGCTGGCCATGCAGAACACGACCGGGAAGGTGAAGCTGAGCGCGGCGAGCTCGTTCGTGCCGAGCTGGGCGACGAAATAGGTGTCCGCCACGCTGATCGACAGGACCGCCAGGATGCCGACGACCATCGGCAGAGTCATGCGCGCGAGATGCCCGGCCACCGGGCCGGTCGTCATGTCGCGTCTTCGACGCTTCGGGTTTTGTGCCGTTGTCACGCCCCGTCCGCCTTCATGGTTCCTCGCCCAGGTTAGCCGCGCGCGATGCCCGGCGCGCGGCTAGTCGAGTTCGAAGGCGTGTTTGTAGTCCTGCTTGAGGGTCGGGTCCTGGTCCTCCTTGCGGAGGTAGCTGTTGCCGACGACCAGCACGTCGATCTCGGAGCCCATGAAGCAGCGGAAGGCGTCTTCCGGGGTGCAGACGATGGGCTCGCCCCGCACGTTGAAGCTGGTGTTCACGACCACCGGGCAGCCGGTCCTGGCCTTGAAAGCGCCGATCAGCGCGTGATAGCGCGGATTGGTATCGGCATGGACGGTCTGGATGCGGGCCGAATAGTCGACATGGGTGACGGCGGGAATGTCGGAGCGCGGCACGTTCAGCTTCTCGATGCCGAACAGGGCCTGTTCCGCCTCGTTCATAGCCCGCCGCCGGTTCTCGACCACATCGGCGACCATCAGCATATAGGGGCTGTCCTCATCGATCTCGAACCAGTCCGCGACGTCCTCGCGCAGCACCGAGGGCGCGAAGGGCCGGAAACTTTCGCGGTATTTGACCTTGAGGTTCAGGGTGGATTGCATGGCGGGCGAACGGGGATCGCCCAGGATCGATCGTCCACCCAGGGCGCGGGGTCCGAATTCCATCCGCCCCTGGAACCAGCCGACGGCCATTTCGTCGGCCAGTGCCTGGGCGGTTTTCTCGATCGTTTCCTCGTCGGACAACGTCTCGAAGACCGCGCCGGTCTCGGTCAGGCGGCGTTCGATCTCCGCCTGACCGTATTCCGGGCCGAGATAGGAGCCACGCATGGCGTCCTCGCCGTCCTTCACCTCGCGGGGCTTGCCTTGGAACAGATAATAGGCGCAGAGCGCCGCGCCTAACGCGCCTCCTGCATCGCCGGCCGCGGGCTGGACCCAGATATTCTTGAAGCTGCCGTCGCGCAGGATCTTGCCGTTGGCGACGCAGTTCAACGCTACGCCGCCCGCCAGGCACAAGTTGGCATTGCCGGTTTCGGCCGCCAGCGACCGGGTCAGGCGCAGCACGACTTCTTCCGTCACTGCCTGGATCGAGGCGGCGAGATCCATTTCGCGCTGGGTGACGCGGTCCTCGGCCTTGCGTGCCGGGCCGCCGAACAGCGCGTCGAACCGCTCGTTGGTCATGCGCAGGCCGGTGCAATAGTCGAAATAGTCGAGATTCAGGCGGAAGGAGCCGTCATCCTTAACGTCGATCAGGTTCTCGAGGATCGCATCGGCGTATTTCGGCTCGCCGTAGGGGGCCAGGCCCATGACCTTGTATTCGCCCGAATTGACCTTGAAGCCCGTGTAGTAGGTGAAGGCCGAGTAGAGCAGGCCGAGGGAGTGGGGGAAGTGGATCTCCCGGGTCATCTCGAGACGGTTACCGCTGCCATGGCCGACGCTCGTCGTCGCCCATTCTCCGACCCCGTCCATGGTGAGGACCACGGCATCCTCGAAGGGCGAGGCGAAGAAGGCGCTGGCCGCATGGCTCTGGTGATGCTCGGCAAACAGCAACCGGTTGTCCCAGTCGTAGTCCGGTGCGTGGGTCTTCAACTCGCCCTTGAGCAGGTTTTTCTGGAACAGCTTTTCCTTGAGCCAGACGGGCATCGCCATGCTGAAGGATTTGAAGCCGCGTGGGGCGAAGGCGACATAGGTTTCGAGCAGCCGCTCGAATTTCAGGAACGGCTTGTCGTAGAAAGCGACGAAATCGACCTCGGGCAGGGTCGCGCCGGCCTCTTGCTCGCCGTTCCGGAGTGCCCAGAAGTACGGATCCCATCCAGCAAAGGCAGGCAACAATGAGGAGTGGAGATTCCCCGATGGGCCCTTCACCGCCCCCCTCACCTCGCCCTGGAGAATCTCCCCACAACCGGCGGCCAACAGTACATCGACCTCCTCCGAG
>JABIRQ010000257.1 GCA_018699755.1 Rhodospirillaceae bacterium
ACGGCGACCCGCTACACCTGCCCCATGCATCCCGAGATCGTGCGGGACACGCCCGGCGACTGCCCGATCTGCGGCATGGTGCTGGAACCCATGACCGTGACCCTGGAGCGCGAACCGAGCCCCGAGCTGGCGTCGATGACCCGGAGGCTGTGGATCGCCGCGCCCTTGAGCCTGCCGGTCCTGATCCTGGCCATGGGCGCGGATCTCGGCCTGCCGCTCGACCGCCTCGTTGCGCCGAAACTCTCGCTCTGGCTGCAGTTCCTGCTGGCCACGCCGGTCGTGCTGTGGTGCGGCGCGCCCTTCTTCGCGCGCGGCTGGGCCAGCCTGCGGGGCTGGAACCTCAATATGTTCACCCTGATCGCCATCGGCACGGGCGCCGCCTGGCTCTACAGCGTCGTCGCGACCCTGGCTCCCGGCCTTTTTCCGCCCGCCCTGCGCGGCACGGACGGCACCGTGCCGGTCTATTTCGAGGCGGCGGCCGTGATCGTCACCCTGGTTCTGGTCGGCCAGGTGCTGGAGCTGCGCGCCCGCGAACGCACGGGCGACGCCCTGCGCGCCCTGCTCGACCTGGCGCCCAAGACCGCCCGCCGCCTGACCGAAGCCGGCGAGGACGAGGAGGTGCCCCTTGACCGCATCGCCGAGGGCGACCGCCTGCGCGTGCGCCCCGGCGAATCGGTGCCGGTCGACGGCACGGTGCTGGAGGGCCGCAGCGCGGTCGACGAATCCATGGTCACGGGCGAATCGATTCCGGTCGAGAAGGGGCCGGAGGACAGCCTGATCGGCGGCACCCTGAACGGCACCGGCGCCTTGATCATGCGGGCCGAGCATGTCGGCGCGGATACCATGCTGTCGCGTATCGTCAAGATGGTGGCGGAGGCCCAGCGCAGCCGCGCGCCGATCCAGGGCCTGGCCGACCGGGTCGCCGCGATCTTCGTGCCGACGGTGGTGGCCATCGCCCTCGCCGCCTTCGCCCTTTGGCTGATCGTCGGGCCGTCGCCCTCCTTCACCTATGCCCTGGTCGCGGCCGTTTCGATCCTGATCATCGCCTGCCCCTGCGCCCTGGGCCTGGCCACCCCCATGTCGATCATGGTCGGCACCGGGCGCGGCGCGCAGGCCGGGGTGCTGATCCGCAGCGCCGAGGCGCTGGAGCGCTTTGCCAAGGTCGACACCCTGGTCTTCGACAAGACCGGCACCCTGACCGAGGGCCGGCCCAAGCTGGTCGCGGTGGAGACCGCTGAAGGCACGGGCGAGTCCGCGGACGATCTGCTTCGCCTCGCCGCGAGTCTGGAGCGCGGCAGCGAGCACCCCCTGGCCGCCGCCATCGTCGCCGGCGCCAAGGACAAGGACCTGACCCTGACCGAAGCGCAGGATTTCGCCTCGGTGACGGGCAAGGGCGTCACGGGCCGGGTCGACGGCCGCGAGATCGCCCTGGGCAACGAGGCCATGATGGTCGATCTGGGCCTGGAGCCGGCCGCGCTCGCGGACCGGGCCGACACCCTGCGCGGCGAAGGGGCCACGGCCATGTATGTCGCCGTCGATGGCGTCCTGGCCGGCTTGGTCGCCGTCGCCGATCCGATCAAGGAGACGACGCCGGAAGCCTTGGACGGGTTGCGCGCCCAAGGGCTGCGCCTGGTCATGTTGACCGGCGACGCCCGCAGGACGGCGGAGGCGGTGGCCGCGCGCCTGGGCATCGAGGAGGTCGAGGCCGAGGTCTCGCCCGAGGACAAGGGTGCGCTGATCGCCCGTCTGCACGGCGAGGGCCGCATCGTCGCCATGGCCGGGGATGGGGTGAACGACGCGCCCGGCCTGGCCGCCGCCGATGTCGGCATCGCCATGGGCACGGGCACGGACGTGGCGATCGAAAGCGCGGGCATGACCCTGGTCAAGGGCGATCTGGCCGCCCTGCTGCGCGCCCGCACCCTGAGCCGCCGGGTGATGGCCAATATCCGCCAGAACCTGATCTTCGCCTTCGCCTACAACTCCCTGGGCATCCCGATCGCGGCCGGCCTGCTCTACCCCCTGACCGGGCATCTGCTGAACCCGATGATCGCCGCGGCGGCGATGAGCCTGAGCTCCGTCTCGGTCATTGCCAACGCCCTGCGCCTGCGCACCGCCAGGCTTTAGGCCCGGTCACGCGGTTGCCCCGCCGTCGTGGGCGCGCTTCAATCAGGCAAATGCGGTTCGGGAGGATAGGCCATGGCGAAGCGGCGCCATCACGACATGGGCGGACTGGACGCAGGACCGGTGGAGATCGCCGATCACGACCACGCCCCCTGGGAGAAGCAGGTCAACGCCATGCTGCGCCTGCTGGCCGATTCCGAACGGGGCGTGATGACCGTGGACGAGCTGCGCCGCGGCATCGAGGATCTGGGGCCCGGCGCCTATGACGAACTGAGCTATTACGAACGCTGGATTTCCTCGATCGCCAATATCCTGCTTGAGAAGAGCGTGATCGAGGTCGACGAGCTGGGCCGCAAGATGGCCGAAGTCGAAGCCCGGATGCACGAAGCCCAAGCCGCATCGGGCAAGGCCGAAGCCGGCAAGGGGGCCCCATGACCGCCGCTCCCGCTTCAACCGACCACACACCCCGTTTCGCCCCCGGCGACCGGGTGCGGGTGCGCGCGGCCTTCCCGCCGGGCCATATCCGAACCCCCTATTTCGTGCGCGGGCGCGAGGGCCGGGTCGAATCCCTGGCCGCGATTCATCCCAATCCCGAGGGCCGGGCCTATGGCGGCGACGGCGCGCCCAAGCGCCCCGTCTACCGGATCGCCTTCCGCCAGGCCGACCTGTGGGAGGGTTACGCCGGCCCGCCGGGCGACACCACCGTCGTCGATATCTTCGAACATTGGCTGGAACCGGCCGAGGGAGACGCGCGATGAGCGAGAGCAAAGATCACGGGCACGACCACCCACACGGTCACGGGCATGGGCATGGGCATGCCCCGCACCCCTTCCAGCCGGATATCGAGGACGGCCCGATCACAGAGCATATGGTGCTGACCCGGGCCGTGACCGAGCTGATGATCGAGAAGGGCGTCTTCGCCGCCGAGGACCTGCGCCAGAAACTCGAATACATGCAGTCCCGCAACCCGGGCCTGGGCGCGCGCCTGGTCGCGCGGGCCTGGACCGACCCGGCATTCGCGGCGCGCCTGATCGAAGACGCGAACGCGGCGGCCAAGGAACTGGACATCGATGCCGGGGTGGTCGAGATCCGCGCCCTGGCCGACCGGCCGGGCCTCCACAACGTCATCGTCTGCACGCTGTGCAGCTGTTACCCGGTCATGCTGCTGGGCAATTCGCCGGACTGGTACAAGAGCCGCGAATACCGCAGCCGCGTGGTGCGCGAGCCGCGCGCCGTGCTCGCCGAATTCGGCACGGAGATTCCCGAGGGCACCGAACTGCGCATCCACGATTCGACGGCCGAACTGCGCTATTTCGTGATTCCCGAACGGCCCGCGGGCACGGAGGGCTGGAGCGAGGAGCGCCTGGCCGAAATCGTCACCCGCGACTGCATGATCGGCACGGCCCTGCCGAAAGTCGCGACGGAATAGGCGACCATCCGCCAAAACGAAACGGCCCGCCGGGTGGGCGGGCCGTCATATCAGTCGCATGGGGCGAAATGCCCCCGACCCGATCGGTCCGTCAGTCGAGGGGCTCCGTCCGGGTGACCGCACACATGACATAGGAGCCACTGCCCTTCGCCACGCCGCTGCGATCCAGCGCCTCGTCGAAGAGTTCGTCGTCGCGAACGGAATCGTTCATGGTGCTTTGGGACATGTCGACCCTTTCTAAAAAAAACCCGTTTGAGAAAAATGGTGCCGCCTGCGTGACTCGAACACGCGACCCCCGCATTACGAATGCGATGCTCTACCAACTGAGCTAAGGCGGCACGCGGCCGGGAAACTACGCGCGGTCGCGCGGATCGTCAATCTTCCCCCAAGGTTGGGCGGGGGAGCGTCAGACCTGGCGGCGGGCGGCGTCGACCGTCGGCGGCGGCTTGTCCTCGTCCGACGGCTTGTCGTCGTCCTGCGGTTCCGCCGCGCCCGGGGTCCCGGCCTTTTCGTCGTCCTCGTCCTCCGGCCGGTCGATGGCCACCGGCGGCCCGGCAATGGCCTCCTTCGCGGCCTTGTCCGCCCGGCCCGCCGGTTTCGGATCGGGCGCGGAAATCGCAGGCAAGGCGGCGAAGGCGGGCGCGCCGATCACCTCGACGGCATGATCCGGCGCGCGCCATTCCAGGGAATCGAAGCCGTGGCAGCGCGGGCAATGCGGATGCCAGTCGGCGGAAACGGCGCCGCAGGATTCGCAGACATAGGCCGGGTCCGGCTCGGCCGTGGCGGCCCGGGCGAGCCATTCGCGCACGGCCGCCGCATCACCCTTCTCGGCCTCCTCAAGCTGCGCCCGCAGATAGCAGGCGCGGGCCGATTGGCGTTCGGCCAAGGCCACTTCCAGATGGCTGCGCGCCTGGCCCCAGAGCCGGGCGTCCAAGGCCGCCTCGGCCAGGGCGAGATGGGAATCGGCATGGTTCGCGTTGCCGGCGACCAGCTTCTGCACGTCCTTGAGCCAGGCCATCGCATCGGCGGGCGCGCGCAGTTCGCGATAGGCGGCGGCGAGGGCCGGGTGGGGCCGCCGCCGCCAGGTTTCCTCGATCGCCTTGGCCGCGCGGCGCGGCGAATCGTCGCGCCGATGGAGCGCCGCCAGGCGCACGGCGGCCGGCACGAAATCGGGCGCCTGTTCATGCGCCTTCTTGGCGAGCTGCAGGGCCTTGGCCTTGTCGCCCGCCGCCTCGGCGATCACGCTGCGCTCGTACAGGGTGACGACCCTGTCGCGCCGGCCCTCGTCGGCGGAAATGGCGCGGCGGCGGATCGCTTCGTCCAGGGTGCCCTCGGCCTCGTCCCACTGCCCGGCCCGGACCTGCAGGTCGAACAAGGTCGTCAGGACCCAAGGAGTCTGGGGCCGCAGCTTGTAGGCGCGCCGGGCATAGTCCAGGGCGGCCGTCGAATCGCCCTCCCGCGTCGCCTGCATGAGCAGGCCGCGCAGGCCGAGAAACTCCATCTCGGGCTGCTCGAGCATGGCCGCGAAATACTTCTTGGCCGCCGCCTCGTCACCCTCGATCTGGGCCACCTGGGCCGAGAGCAGCATGGTCAGCGGCGGATCGTTGAGAAGCTGGTTGGCGCGCTTGGCGTTGCGCCCCGCCGCGCCCGCATCGCCCGCCGCGACCGCGACCAGACCCTGGGTCAGGGCCTTGTAGCCGCGCATGCGCTTGCCCTCGCGCCGCGCCTCGACAAGCTGGGCTGGCGCGCGCCGAACGAAGCGCCAGGCGCGGTAGCCGTAAAGCACCGCCGCCACCAGCAGGAGAATCGCGAGCAGCAGCACGCCGACGCTGGTGTCGATGCGGTAGCCCTGGAACTCGATGCCGACCCGACCGGGC
>JABIRQ010000282.1 GCA_018699755.1 Rhodospirillaceae bacterium
CCAATGCCTGATCGTGGCGGAAGACCAGGACGATCCCGTCTGGATCGGCCGTGCCCAGGATGCGGCCGGCGCGCGGATCACCACCTGGCTCCCCGCCGATGCCGTGATCGGCTATCCCGATCGCTACGTGCAATCGACCGAGCGCCATCCCATGGATTTCGTCGCGGGCCTGCTGGTGGAGCGGGGCTGGGACAAGGCGCGGATCGGGACCGAACAGGACGTTTATTATTTCAACGCGGCCTGTCAGAAGGCCCTGGAAGCGGGCCTGCCGAACGCCGAATTCGCCGACGCGACTTTGCTGGTGAACTGGGAGCGGGCGGTGAAATCCGATGCCGAGGTCGCCCATCTGCGCGTTGCCGGGCAGATCATGGAGCGGGTGATGGACGCGGCCCTGGAGGCGGCCGTGCCGGGCGCGCGCCAGTCGGCCGTGGCGGCGGCGGCCCTGCGCGCCATGCCGCGGGGCACGCCCGAGCATGGCGGCGAGTATCCCGGCCTGCTGCCGCCCTTGCTGCCGACCGGGGAAAGTTCGGGCGCGCCGCACCTGACATGGACCGACCGGCCTTACCAGCGGGACGAGATGGCGGTTTTCGAACTGGGTGCTGTGCGCCATCGCTATCACTCGCCCATGGTGCGCTCCGCCTGGCTGGGCGATCCACCGGACCGGGTCGCGGACCTCGCCAGCATCGTGGCCGAGGGGCTGGAAGCGGCCTTGGACACGGCCCGGCCCGGCGTGGCGGCGGAGGACGTGTCCGAGGCATGGCGGGAAGTGACCGCGCGCCACGGGCTCGAAAAGAAATCCCGGCTCGGCTATTCCGTCGGCCTCGGCTATCCGCCCGATTGGGGCGAGCACACGATCAGCCTGCGCGCCGGCGACCGGACCGAACTGCGGCCGAACATGGCCTTCCACGCTATCGCCTCGCTCCGACGCGACGAGGTGACCTGCAAGATGAGCGAAGCGTTCCTGATTACCGAAACCGGTGCGGAGACCCTGGCGAGGGTGCCGCGCGAACTGTTCACGAGACACTAGAAACCGACCGATGACGAGACACCAAGGGGCACGGAGGCGGCGATGACGACGTTTGAGCGCAGCGAATACCTGGACCGGATGGCGCGGACCAAGAAGCGTATGGCGGCGGCGGGGCTCGACCTGCTGCTGGTCAACGATCCGGCCAACATATGCTATCTCTCGGGCTACAACGCTTGGTCCTACTACACCCATCAGATCCTGGTGGTTTCGCCCGATGCCGAGGAGCCGATCTGGATCGGCCGCGGTATGGACGCGACCTGCGGCCACGTGACCTGTTGGACCAAGCACGAGAATATCGTCGGCTATCCCGATCCCTACGTGCAATCGACCGAGCGCCATCCGATGGACTGGATGAGCCAATGGCTGACCGACCGGGGCTGGGGCGGCGGCACGATCGGCGTCGAGATGGACAGCTATTTCTATTCGGCCCTGGCCCATAAGCGCCTGCAGGCCGGCCTGCCCAACGCCAAGTTCCAGGATGCGACCGGTCTGGTGAACTGGGTCCGGGTGATCAAATCGCCGGCCGAGATCGGTTTGATGGAGAAGGCCGGCAGGCTGGTCGAATTGGCCATGAACGCCGCGGTCGACAATATCGAGCCCGGCAACCGGGAATGCGACGCGGTCGGCGAAATCCTCTATGCCGGGATCAAGGGCACGGAGGAATTCGGCGGCGACTACGCGGCGATCATGCCGCTCCTGCCGACGGGCGAGGGCATGGCGGCCCCGCATCTGACCTGGTCGGACAAGACATTCGAAACCGGCAACGGCACGGTGATCGAGATTGCCGGCTGTTTCGAGCGTTACCACTGCCCGATGGCGCGCACAGTCTATCTGGGCAAGCCGCCCAAGGACCTCGCCGATTCCACGAAGGTGGTGAACGAGGGCCTGGCGGCCGCGCTCGACGCGGCCAAGCCGGGCGCCACCGCCGAGGCGGTCGAGGCCGCCTGGCGCGGCGTTATCGCCAAGCACGGCATCGTCAAGGAATCGCGGATCGGCTATTCCACCGGCCTGAATTTTCCGCCCGACTGGGGCGAGCACACGATCAGCCTGCGCCCCGGCGACAAGACCGTGCTCGAGCCGGGCATGACCTTGCACTGCATCCCCGGCGTCTGGGGCGACGGCTGGGGCATCGAAATCAGCGAATGCTTCCAGGTGACCGACAATGGCGCCCAACCCTTCGCCAGCTATCCTCGCGAACTGGTGGTGAAGGGGTAGGCGGCTTGATTTGCTCGGCGAGGGCGAACCCCTCACCCGGCTCGGCTTCGCCTCGCCACCCTCTCTCTGTGGGAGAGGGTTCTTGCGAGTGCCAGATTTGAAGCCCTCTCCCATAGGGGGTAATGGGATACTTAAGTACACAGAACCCGATTGAGGTGACGCCTGCGATGGTGGACGCAGGCGTTGCCGTATATCGAAGGTGGGAGGCGGAAGCCGAATATAACGGTGGATCGGCCGCGCTGGACAGCGATGTGGAGGGCTTGGTTCGCGCTGTTCTATGTGAGGTGAACGTCAAGCCCGAGGTCGCGTAACAGGTTCTCTAGGGCTTCTGCTTCAACCACCATGTCTCTTGCGGCGCGGTTGAGTTTATCTGCGTCCCATTCTTCTTCGTTGTGTTCGTTGCCCAACACTTGGATTTTTCCGCGAGCCTTAACGCCAGCTGGCTTGATCGATCCGGGTTTTCTGCCCTCTACCCAGACCCCGTGGGCTACTTTGTTCCTGGTTTTGTTTAATCGCTCGATCTCTATGACGTGTGGGGCAAAGAGCTTGTCACTGCCGGATGCCTCGGCCAAAACACGGAACAAGTCCCGTTTTTTGGGGTATTCCAGTAGTGCGGTCACTAGCCCATCGAACTGCATGGGAAGATCCAAATGTGCTTCAATCGCGCAGTCGATGACGTTTTCGAGGCTGTTCCAAGCGGCGATGATTCGCCCAAACGCTAGGGCGTGTGCGTTCGTTAGAGGATCATAGAGAAATCGCATGGCTCAATCAGACAGTGAAGACGACAAATGTAGGGATGAAGTTCTGCGGCGGATGTTGAACACGCCGCCGAAACCGCGCAAGAAACCTAAGACAAGCGCCCCAGAATCGCGCCCCAGTTCAAAGTCCAAGGAGCAAGAGCAATGATTGCAGATATCGCGGCGATAATTGCGGCAATCGCCGCAATCCATGCTGCGATCTTCGCGCTTCGGGCAATGCGAATCTGTTCCCGGCTTGAGGAGTCCAATCGCTGATTCGCGCGGTACTCCAACCATTCTCGAGCTAAAAACATATCGAGTCCGCCGAGTTGTTGGAGGGCCAGCTTTTGGCGGATCACGACTTCACCTTGGGCCTCAAGATGAGCCCATTTAGGGTTTGGTGTTACGGTCATCGTCGCAAGTTTCGCACAATCTTGGCGAGCACGACACGCCATTGGCGACGGGTGTAGCGTCTATGCGCGCGCTTCCCGGCTATCAGGCCGCCGATAGGTGAGGCGTTTGCCTTCGATGCCAGCAAGAGCGGCGTTCATGCGCTGGTGATCGTCAACGCCGAGCGCGGAACGGTGGTTGTATCGGAAGTCGAACTCGCCAAGGTAGCGCTTCAAATGCTGCTGCGAGACATGGTGATAGACGCCCGTGATGCCGCGCTTGAGGATGCTGAAATAGCCCTCGATGGTATTCGAGTGCGCGTCGCCTCGAACATATTCGGCGATGCCGTGGTTGACCGTTTCATGGCGCGCGAACTCCGGGCCGATGATGCGGTACTGGCCCGCGTCGTCGGTCATGAGGACTGACTTGCGGCTGACCTGAGTAACGAGGATCGGGCGCAACGTCTTGGCGTTGACCGCAGGCACATGGAACGAGCGAACGTGCCCGCCGCGCTCGACCAGGGAGAAGGCAATCTCCTTGCCGACCGCACCGATGTTCTTCGGATTGCGCTTGGACTTGTGCTTGTTGCGCTCCTTGCCGCCGATCACGGTTTCGTCGGCCTCGACGGTCTTGCCCTCGCCACCAAGCGGGCCGGGGTTAAGTTCGCGCATGGACTCGCGGATGCGGTGCGCCATGAACCAAGCCGACTTGTAGGTGATGCCGAGCATACGGTGGAGTTGGTGCGCGCTCATGCCCTTCTTTGAGGACGTGAGCAACTGTGTCGCCAGAACCCACTTGTGCAACGGGATATGGCTGCGCTCGTACAAGGTGCCGACACGCACCGTGAACTTCTTGCGGCAGTCCTTGCAGTGATACCAGCCGGGCTTTGCCGTCTTGCCGCCCAGAACGTTGACGGTCTCCATCTGCCCGCAGAAGGGACACACCGGCCCATCGGGCCAGCGGATCGCCTCGATATGCTCGCGGGCGGCCGTTTCATCGTTGAAGATAGGATTAGTGAGGTCAGTCATGAGTTGGAACCAGAAGTTAGGGCTATGGTTGGCTAAAGCCGTGCTGATCCTGACGAGGAACGGACGGTTCGCAGATATTCTTCCAAGTCTGCCGACAATCGCCGGGCGTCGTCTCTTGATAGCGTCACGGTCCGTTGATGACCTTCCACCCGGAACGCTACGCAAAGGTCATTGGGCCGTGTGGTCGCAGGGCTGATGGTTAGAAATTCCCAGCGGGGTTCGTCAGTCATGGCCACTTACCTCCAAAGCGTTGATAGCAATGTGCCATTTCGCCTTTGTGCAGTCAAGTATATAATTACCCCCATAGGGAGAGGGAGGGGCCCGTCGCGTTAGCGATGGGAGGGTGAGGGGTCCTCTCTGTCCGGGTTGCTATCCTAAGCGAAATCCTCCGCCGCCCAGGGCATGGCCGGGGTTTTGAGACCCAACTCGGAATCGAAGGTCAGCAGGGACAGGTCGGTCATCCGCTGGGGGTAGAGGATGCCGTCCAGGTGGTCGTATTCGTGCTGCAGGACCATGGCCTGGAAGCCCTTGACCTCGGTCTCGATCCGCTTGCCCTCCAGGGTCGAATAGGCGCAGCGGACATGAGTGTGACGCGCCACTTTGCCGTGCAGGCCGGGAACCGAGAGGCAGCGCTCCCAGTTCATCTTCCGCTCGTCGGAGAGGGGTTCGATCTCCGGGTTAATCAGCACCGTCCAGGGCACCGGGTCCATTTTCACACCCTCGGGAATCCGGTTTTCCGGCACGTGATAGATGAATACACGTTTGGAGACATAGACCTGGGGCGCGGCGATGCCCGCCCCGTTGATGTCGATCAGGGTGTCTTTCATGTCTTCGACCAGCTTGGCGACCTCCGGCGCGGTCGGGTCGGCCACCGGCTCCGCCACCTTGAGCAGGATCGGGTTGCCCATTTTCGCGATCTTCAGAATTGCCATGGCAGAGCTCCTTGCTGTTGATCGGGGTTGTTAATCGGGGCTATTGATCGGGACTATTTCTCCGGATACCGAATCGCGGCGACTTCCAGCTCCACCTCGCCGGCCGGGCGTTTCCAGAGCACGACGTCGCCGACCGCGGCGGCGTCGAGGGCGCGGGCGAGGGGGGAGACCCAGCTGACCAGGCCGTTTGCGGCGTCGGCTTCGTCCTCGCCTACGACGCGGTAGGTGCGGCGCTTGTCGTCCTCGCCGATGATCTCGACCTCGGCGCCGAAGGCGACCTTGTCGCGGGGCTGGACGGCGAGATCGACCAGGATAGCGCGCTCGATCCGCTCCAGCACCCAACGCAGGTCGCGCTGGACATGGGGCAGGGCCTGTTTGGTCTCCATATCGTCCTTGTGGGTCTCCAGCGCCTCTTTCTCGGCGCGCAGGCGGTCGCGCATGGCCTGCAGGGCGGTCAGGCCGCCGGGGGTGACGTAGTTCGGATGTGCGCTCTGCGGTTTGTCCGGCAGATCGTCCCGGACCTCGTCACCGTCAGGCTCGCGGACGAAGGCGCGGCTCATGCTGGACCTCCCTCTGCGCTCCGGTCGCGTATGCGCCGCGCGGCGATCTGCGAGGCGGCGAAGGAACCGACGAGGAAGACGCCGCAGGCCAGAAACACGCCTTCCGGCATGGCGTGGTCGACGAACCAGCCCATGATCAGCGGTGCCGCGACCGCGCCGACTTCGATCCCCACGCTCATCAGGCCGTAGACCTTGCCGATCGCGCCCGGCGGGGCGAAGGCGCGGACCATCATGTCCCGCGTCGGGATCATCGCGCCCACCAGGAAGCCGGCCATCGCCATCACGCCCAGCACCGCGCCGTAGGGCAGGTGGAGCAGACCGATCGCGCCGAGACCGGCCGCGGCGGTCAGGAAGGCCGCGCCGGTCAGCAGGTCGTAGCGGTCGGTCTTGTCGGTCGCGATGCCGCCGGCGACGACGCCGGCCGCGGCGGCGATCAGGAACAGGGTTAGGCCGTATTTCGCGTCGCCCAGGGTCAGATCGTAGAGGGCGATGAGGGACGAGATCGACTGAGCCTGGATGCCCATGGTGGTCATCGCGTTCACCAGGAAGAAGCCGAAGAGCAGAATCAGGCCTGGCGTCAGCACACGAGACAGGTTGGCGAGCACGGATTCTTCGCGCGCCGCGGCCTTGGCCGCCCGCGCGGTCTCATGCCCGTTGTCGTCCAGCCATGTCCTTTGCGCGAGCAGGACGGCGGCCATGAGGAGGCCAGCGAGCCCGCAGAGGCCAAGGGCGGCGCGCCATCCCAGGGCCTCGGCCAGGGCGACGGTGACCAGGGGCGCGGCGGCGAAGCCGAGATAGCCCGAAAAAGTATGCGCGGCGAAGGCCCGGCCCAGGCGTCGTTCGGGCACCCGCGCGTTGAGGATGGCGTAGTCGGCCGGGTGGAAGACGCTGTTGCCGAGGCCCGCGACGAAGGACAGGCCGAGCAGGGCCCAATAGCTGTCGGCGAAGGTCATGAGGGCGACGCTGCCTGAGAGCAGGGTCAGGCCGGCGATCAGGGGCCAGGCCGCGCCGTGGCGGTCGACCACGAAGCCCACGGGCATCAGGCCGATGCCGGCGGCGAGGGCATAGGCGCTCATCAACCCGCCCAGGGCGGTATAGCTCGTCCCGAGTTCGGCATGGAGGATCGGGAAAAGCGGCGGCAGGGCCAGCAGATAGAAATGGCTGAAGAAATGCCCGCCGCCCACCAGGCCGATCGTGCGCAGGTCCTTGCCCGTCCTTTCCAGGGTCGCGGCGGTCATGGTCGTTTCGGTCCTTCGGGTCAATCGCAACGCGCCAGCGTCGGCCTTGGGCGCCCGTCACGTCAAGGGACCGCCCGCGCATGGCGCCATGCGCGGCGCAGCCCATTCGCGCCTTTTGGATGCCACCCAGCACCGTTCGCCGACGACCGGCTTTCCTTTTGCCCCGGCGGACGGAATAGTTGGTCGCGAGACGCAACGCGAGTGGGGAGAGAGATATGGCAGGCGACACGGCGACGGACCGGGACCGCGAGAGCCTGACGGCTTGGCTGGAGGGCTTTTCGAAGGAAATCCAGACCCTCGACTACACCTCGGCGCGTGCGCGTTTCGTTCAGGACGTCACGACCTTCAGCACCCATAAGGACATCGTCTCGAATCTCGACGAGTTCGAGCACGACCAGTGGCGCCATGTCTGGCACACCTCGACCGGCTTCCATTGGGACACGGCGAAGATGCGCTTCGGCACCTCGGCCGACCGGCTGATGGCCTGGGTCGCCGTGCCCTGCGCCTCGACCGGCTATCACGAGGACGGCACGGAGTTCGACCGGCCCGGCCGCGGCAGCCTGGTCCTGACCCGAAAGAGCGTGGACGCCCCCTGGCAGGGCGTTCATGTCCATGTTTCCCTCAGGCACGGCGTGCCGGCCAAGAGCCACGGCAAGCCGAAATAGGGGTTAGCAGCCTTCTGAAAAAGGAGCATTGTGCCAATCATCCTTCGAGACGCTCGCTAACGCGAGCTCCTCAGGATGAGGAAAAACAATACTTTAGCCTCGCCCTGAGGAGGCTCGAAGAGCCGTCTCGAAGGGTATGCCTGCCTTTTTCGACGGCCTGTTAGGCGTTTTCCGCCAAAAACCCCAGAACGGCCGACCGAAACGCGTCCGGCGCCATGTTCGGATAGAAATGGCCGCCCGTGGGCAGCATCGCGAGGCGTGCGTTCGGGATTGCGGCGGCGAGGGCGTGGAAATGATAGGCGGGAGTGACGAGATCGTCGGCTGCGCCGAAGACCAGGGTCGGGGCCTGAATCCTGTGAATCTCGGCCCGCCGGTCGAAACGGCGGATCGCGTCGATGCGCGACAGGGTGATCTCCGGATCCGGATCGCTGGCCAGCAGGATTTGCGCATCGGCCTCGGCGGCCTCGGGATGTTCGTGGAACCAGGCGGCCGGCTTCATGAACAGGGCGGAGAGGCGGGCATAAGCCTCGATCCCCATGGCCTCCAGCACGGCGGAGCGGTTGGCGAAAAGCGCGTCGAAATAGCCGTCCCGGCCGGGCCAGGTCGCGCTCAGGATCAGGCGGTCGATGCGTTCGGGCCGTTCGATGGCGAGCACCTGCCCCATCGCGCCGCCGGTCGAATGGCCGCAGTAATGGGCGCGTTCGATCCCCAGATGATCCATCAGGGCCAAGGCATCCTCCGCCATCTGCTCGACCGAATAGTCGATGCGCGAGCGG
>JABIRQ010000321.1 GCA_018699755.1 Rhodospirillaceae bacterium
CGCCCGGTCGTGCTGGTCCACGGCCTGGCCTGCGGCCGACGCATGTGGTGGCGCCAGCGCAAGAGCTTCGCGGCACGCCATCGGGTCGTGATGCCTGACCTGCCGGGCCACGGCCTGTCCGAGACGCCAACCGATCCCCATGCCTATGCCGAGGATGTCTTCGCCGACGATCTCGTCGCCCTGCTCGACCGTCTGGACATCGGCAAGGCGGCTTTCGTGGGCTTCTCGATGGGCGCGGGCATCGCCCTCAACCTGGCGGTCCGCCATCCCGAGCGTGTCTCGGCCCTGGTCCTCGCCGGCGTCGGATCGGGCTCGGAAAACCCCTGGACCCTGGCGCGGACGGCCGACGAATGGGTTCAGGTGCTGCGCCGGGACGGCCTCGCCGCCTTCGCGCGCAAGCTGATGCGCAGCGCCCTGTTCCGCCACTACGCCAGGCAGCATCCCCACGGCCGCAGGCATATCCACCGCCTGATCCGCCAGCACTCGCCGGAGGGGCTCGACGCCGTCCTGATGCACCTGTTGGCGCGGCGCAAGCCGGTCTACCGGCGCGCCCATCCCCTGGGGCGGATGCGGATACCGACCCTCGCCCTGCTCGGCCAGCTCGACTGGCCCTGCCGCAAATCGACCCGCTTCGTCGCCGCAAGCATCCCCGGCGCACGGCTTGTGGAATTCGAGGGCGTGGGCCATTTCGTGCCCCTGGAGGCCCCGGCCGAGTTCGATGCCGCCGTGCTCGACTTCCTCGACCGCGCCCTCGACCCGAAAGCGGCCTAGGCCGGACGGAATTCCAGCAGGACGCCATGGGCGGCGACCGGCGGCACGAAGAGAGCCCCGCCCATCTCGACCGTGCCCGCGCCGGCGGCGGACAAGCAGCGGGTGGCGGCCTCGATATCGTCAGTTTCCAAGGCCAGGCCCAGGATACGCGGCGCGGATATGTCACCCAGGTCGATCTCCGGATAGGACGCCGCCATCGCGTCGGCCGTCACGAAGCGAATCGGCGCGGTGCCCGTCTCGACGATCATCGCATCGGCTTCGTTCCGCGCGCTGCCCGCGCCGAAAATCTTCTCGTAGGCCGGCGCCAGGGCGCTCGGCTTCTCGACCACCACCGTCACCTCCAGGATGCGTTTCGCGCCATTGGCATGGCGCTGCAACTCGGGCAGCCAAACCACGTCGGGGGTATGGTGCTTGCAGCCGAACATGGCCATGCCGGGCGTGTCCTCCGCCGCTATATGGGCTGCCTCGAAGGCCGCCGTCGCCTCGGCCCCGCCGGGCAGGCTCACCGGCCGGTCGAAATAGACCGGATCCGCAATCGTGACCCCGGCCGCCCGGAGCTCGGCCACCGCCGCCGCCGCGTCGTCGACGCGAAAGGGGATCACAGCCAGCTGGTCCCCGTCCTCGAGCAGGTTCCGCCAACGCGTGTTCTGCTCGGTCGGCTTGATCGGCGAAAGGACCTCGAAATAGTCGTCCTGCAGCATGATCGTGTGATTGGCCGTGCCCATATGCTCGCTGTGGAAGCCGCGCGGCGACATGGTGAAACCGAAGGATTCGTAGCGGTCGCGCGCCGCGTCGAGATCGCGGACCAGGATGACCGCGTGGTCGATCCCTGAAATATGCCGAGCCATGGGCTTGCCTCCCCTATTTTCTGCGGATCGGACCATGGCGCGCGGCCGGATCGCTTGCAACAAGCATGCGGGCTTGGCACCTTCCCTCCGATCGATTTTGCGGGCCGATCGATTTTGCGGGCCATTCGACATAGAGGAGTAACGGGCGTGAAAGTTGCCGCCATTCACAAGCACGGCGATCTCGACGAGATCAAAATCGAAACCTGGCACGACCCGGAACCGGGCGAGGGCGAGGTGCTGATCGACATCGCCGCCTGCGGCCTGAACTACCTGGACGTCTTCGTGCTGATCGGCATGCCCGGCCTGCCGGTCGAGATGCCGCGCATTCCCGGCGGCGATATCGCGGGCACCGTCGGGGCGGTCGGGTCCGGCGTCTCCGAGGATTGGGTGGGCAAGCGCGTGCTGCTCGACCCCGCCGTCCGCAAGGGCCGCATCCTGGGCGCCCTGGGCGAGGACATGAACGGCGGCTTGTGCGAGAAGATCACCATCGCCGAGGCCAACCTGATCCCCCTGCCCGACGACGTGACCTTCGAGCAGGCGGCGGCCCTGCCCATCGCCTACGGCACCGCACACCGCATGATGCTGGCCCGCGGCCGGGTCGCGAAAGGCGAACTGGTCATGATCCTGGGAGCGAGCGGCGGCGTCGGCACGGCCTGCGTCCAGATCGCCAAGGCGGCAGGGGCCACGGTGATCGCTTGCGCCAGCAGCCAGGACAAGCTCGACCGGCTGAAGGCGCTGGGCGCCGACCACCTGATCAACTACATGGAAGACGATTTCTCGCGCGCCGCCTGGGGGATCAGCGGCAAGAAGGGCTGCGACCTGATCGTCAACTACACCGGCGGTGACTCCTGGGTGCCCAGCCTGCGCGCCCTGGGCAATTTCGGCCGCTTGGTGACCTGCGGCGCGACGGCCGGTTTCGATCCCAAGACGGACATCCGCTACATCTGGCGGCGCGAGGTCGAGATCATCGGCTCCAACGGCTGGACCCGCGAGGACCTGGAGGCCCTGATCGAAAAGACCCGTTCGGGCGCCATCGTCCCGGTGATCGACAAGGTCCTGCCGCTGGCCGAGGCCCATGAAGGGTTCCGCCTGCTGCGCGACCGCGAGGTCTTCGGCAAAGTCATCATCAACCCCTAGGGCGCCGCCACCATGGACATCGCGCGCCTCAAGCAGACGAACTTCGGCTATTTCCTGGCCGATATCGCGGCCGAGGATCCCGGCCGCCTGGCCATGATCGACCTGTGGGGCGGGCGCGAGCGGCGC
>JABIRQ010000191.1 GCA_018699755.1 Rhodospirillaceae bacterium
CCGCGGACCGATCCAGCAGGAGGGTGATGGTGCAGAGCGGCATTATCGGCGCCCTCGCCGCGACCTCGGCCGTTGTTATCGCCCTGATCGCCGACACGACCGTCGCGACCTATCTCTACGCCGTTCCGTTCGTCATCCATGGTATCGCCGAAGGCGGCGTGCGCCTTGGTCGCAAGACCTATCTGATCGACGCGGCCCCGGCGGAGGAGCGGCCGCTCTATGTTGCGACGGGGAACGCTGATCGGGGTGCTGACCTTGGCGAGCGGCCTTTTGGGTCTCTTTGCGGCCATCCTGGGCCTGGAAAGCATGTTGGTGCTGCTGGCTGGTCTGGCCTTGGCCGGCAGCCTTGCCGCTTGGCGCATGCCGGAAGCCGAGCATATGGTCGATTGATACCGTCGGCGGCGACCAAGCTGTAAATTGGTGGCCAGGGGCTAGAATGCGGGGCCTCGCTGGCCCGGAAAGGCGCGGATATGGCCGGTTCCCTCCAGCAGATCAACCTTAAGTTCGATGCGGCCCAGGATCGTTTGCTTCTGCGCATGCGCGTGGGCGAGGAGGAGGTGCGCCTGTGGCTGACCAGGCGCTATGTTCGCTTGATGTGGGGCGCGCTGGTCAAACTGCTCGGCCAAACCCCTGAGGTTGCGGCTCAGCCCGAACCCAAGGCGCGCCGAGCGGTCATGGCCTTTCAGCACCAGGCCGCGGTTCAGCAGAGCGATTTCAAGAAAAAGTACGAGGCGGCCGCGCCCCAGCCCGAACTTGGCCCGGCGCCGTTGTTGGTGACCGGTTCCAAACTGCGCATGACGGAGGCGAAGCGGCCCCAGATCGTCTTCGAGACCGACGGCGGGAAGGCCGTCACGGTCAATCTCGGAATGGACACGCTCCATTCCTTTTGCCGTTTAGTCCAGAGATCCGCCGCGACCGCTGAATGGGACTTGAGCCTCGACGTCGAGGGAAAAGAGAACGCGGAGGCTCCGGCCGACGCGTCCCCGTCCCGCGTTCATTGACCCCTACAGGTTTCGCACAGGGGTCAGCTTGTCATCGCCCAGCCCTCGACCTCGATCGTCAATCCTTCGATACCCAAGGCTGCGAGTGGAATCCCGGTGGTCGACGGGCCGGGGTCGAAAAAGCTGGCGGAGCGAACGCTCAGATTCTCGTGCAGCTCGTCATAGCTGGCGCCGCCGCGATAGAAGGTGTTGACCTTGACCATATCGTCCATGTTTAGGCCGTAGCAGGCCAAGGTCCTGCGAATATTCTCCATCACCACAACGGTCTGGCGCACCATCTCGCCTTTGTGCAAGCCAACGCCTTTGTGGTCCTGGCAGACCTGCCCGCCGATGAAGACCATCTTCCCGACCTTCACGCCTTGTTGGAAGTTGACGGGAATGGGCCAATCCCAATGCCCATCGGGTCGAACGCATTCGCGCTCCAGCTTCTCTCCGTTCACGCCGAGCATGGCGAAAGCCTCCTGGCGCTGGGTCATGCCGTTGGGAAACAGCGCTGGGACCGGCACGCCGGTGCCGACCGGGCCGGGCCATTCGAAGGCGTTGCCGCGGATCTGGGCGGCGCGCGACCAATCCGCGGCCGTACCTGCGCCGACATAGAAGGTGTTGATCCGGGCGACATCGCCCAGGTCGGCCCCGAAGCCGTCGAGCACGGCGCGAAGGTTCTCGATATTCGCGCGCGCCTGCTCGACTGGATCGCCGGGCGCCACCATCTCGCCCGACGCGTCGAGCGGCTGCTGGGCACCGATGAAGATCATCTCGCCGCAGCGCAGGCCGTGGCTGAACGGCCAGTCCCAATGGGTGGCAGGGTTGGAGGCGCTGCGCGCCATCCGCGATCCGTCGGGGGATCGCATGGCGATCGCTTCGATCTCGACCACCATTTCGGGATAGGCGAGCACGGGCAGAGGCACGGGTATGACCGCCGGCGGCACGTCGCCCTTGAAGCGGGCGCGCAAGGTGGCGAGGGCATCGCGTTCGTTCACGCCGCCATCGTTGACGTAAAACATGACGAGTTTGACGACATCCTCGAGATCGGCGCCCAACTCGTCCAGGACGGTCTCGATATGGTCGACCACGGCATTGGTCTGGGCCGCGAGATCGCCTTTGCGCAAGACCTCCCCTTCCGGAGTCAGGTCCACCTGGCCGCCGACGAAGATCATTTCGTCGCAGCGCAGCCCGTGTTTGTGGGTCACCTTGATGGGCCAGCTCCAATGGCCTTTCGGCCAGACGTATTTGCGCGCCATTTTTTCCTCCCCGTGCGGCATGGTCGGACGCTAGCGTTCCTTGTCGGTCGCGCCGCGTCAACCGGCGCGATCTGTTATAAGTCGCCCGGCAGACGAGCGCTCGACAAGGGAGGCATGGCGTGACCGGGACATCGGCACTTGAAGGAAAGACCGCCCTGGTAACCGGGGCGTCGGCCGGACTGGGCCGTCGCTTCGCCGTTGCTCTCGGGGCTGCGGGCGCGCGGGTCGGGATTGCTTCGCGCCGAACGGATCGCCTGGAAACCCTGGCCGAGGAGATACGCTCCGCTGGAGGCCAGGCCGCGGCCTTCGCATTGGACGTAACCGACGCGGCCAGCGTCAGCGCCTGTCTGGACGCGACCGAGGCGGCGCTCGGCCCGGTCGACGTGCTGGTCAACAACGCGGGAATCGGCATTCCCAAGCGCATCCTCGACATCACGGAAGAGGACTACGACGCTCTGATGGCCACGAATGCCAAGGGCGCCTGGCTGATGGCCCAAGAAGCCGGGCGGCGCATGATCGAGCGTGGTCAAGGCGGGCGGATCATCAACACGGCCTCAATGGGCGGTCTGATTGCGACGCGCCAGCTCTCCGTCTACGGCATGTCCAAGGCCGCCGTGATTCACATGACCAAGGCCATGGCCCTGGAATGGGCGCGCTTCGGCATCAACGTCAACGCGATCTGCCCCGGCTATGTCTCGACCGAGATGAACAGTTCTTTTTTCGAGTCCGAAGACGGCCGGAAATTCGTTTCGACCTTCCCGCGCAAACGATTGATCGAGGAAGAGGATTTCGACGGCATGATCGTGCTGCTCGCCTCCGACCAGTCGCGCATTATCACGGGCAGCATCATCACCATGGACGATGCCCAGGGCTTCACCCTGTATTGACCGGGGTTGAAAGCGACGGGGTACCCAAACAACCGAGGAACGGAAAGGAGCAGGTTATGGCGTCGGAGTTGTTCGAGGCCGGACTGAAAGTCCGCAAA
>JABIRQ010000073.1 GCA_018699755.1 Rhodospirillaceae bacterium
CCCATGGCGGAATTCCAGCGGACTCGATCGCCGTATCGGGCATCGGAACCTCCTTGCGTATCGCCTTCGCTTCGGCCGGCCGATCAGATCGCGAACAAACGCCCGGCGTTCGGGACCGCGTCGTCGATGCCCGCGCGGCGCAGGCAATCCCAGGCCAGGGCCTGATTGCTCGCGACCACGGGCTTGCCGATCCGGTCCTCGATCCGCTGCAGCACGGGCGAGACGCGCAAGGCCGTGCAGGACACGAACAGGGCATCCACCTCGTTCCCGCCGAGCGCCACCCCCGCCTCGTAGATGTCCTGGGGCGGGATTCTCGCAATGTAGGCCCCCCCAGGCTGCTTGAAGCTGCCCTTGGCGACGATCTCGAAGCCCTGGCCGGCGACATAGTCGCCGACCACTGCGTTGGTCCGGTCGGGATAGGGCGTCAGCAGGGCGATGCGCTTCGCGCCCAATGCGCGCAAGCCGTCCAGGGCCGCGCTGACCGGGTTGCTGACCGGCACACCGGGGCGCACGGCGTGGATCGCGGCGGCCACGCCGTCCGGCCCGATCACCATCGAGCCCGAGGTGCAGCCGAAGGCGATCACGTCGAGCTGGTCGTCGGGCAGCAGCAGTTCCACCACCTTGCCGATATGGGGCGCCATGGCGGCGAGCCCCTCGGGCGTGTTCTTCGCCGCGACCGGGATACGAGACCGGTACAGCGCCACCCCCTCCTTCGGCAGAAAGGACAGAACCTCGGCTTCGATCACGTTGTCGGTCGAGAGCGTGATCAGGCCGATGGAAGCACGCGGCGCCGGGCCGTCGTCCAGCGCGCAGGGCATGGTCGCCCAGCCCGCTGCCTCCGAAATCTGTCCGGTCATTGCCATAGCAGGCCTAGACCGTCATCAGCCGGCCGTAGCCGGGCACCGCGTCCCCGACCCCGGCCAGGCGCAAGCTGTGCCAGGAGAGGGCCAGGTTGCTGGAGATCACGGGCTTGCCCAGGGCCTCTTCGGCGCGGGCGATCACCGGCGTGACATGCAGGCTGGTGCAGGAGACGAAAACGCCGTCGACCTCGTCCGACGCCCCCAGTTTCATGATGCCGTCGTGAAGGGATTGGCCATCGATCGCCGCGACATCCTCGTCCAACGGGTTGTTGAAGGTGCCCATGACCGGCACCTCGATCCCGTGGCCCAGCACGAAATCGCGCATGGCCACGTTCACTTCCTCGATATAAGGGGTCATCAGTGCGATGCGGCCGATCCCCAGCCGCTCCCATCCGGCAACCCCGGCCACGATGGGCGTGGTGCATTCGACCCCCGGCCGAACCGAACGGATGCTTTCGAACAGGGGCTCCTTGCCGATGGCGATGGTGCCCGAGGTGCAGCCATAGGCCACCACGTCCAGCTCGAAGCCGGGCATCAGCATGTCCGCGCAGGCGGCGACGTTCGGGCCCATGGCGCGCAGGGTTTCGAGATTGACCTCCGGCGCCATCGGAATGCGGTTCGAGAAGACCGCGACCCCGGGCAGGCGGCACAGGGCCGTGACCTCGTGCTCGATGGTCCAATCGGGCGCCAGGACGATCAGGCCGATCTTGGCCCGATGGCCGATCCGGTCCCCCAGCCGATAGGGCAGGTTGTCGTGATAGGCGTAGTCGCGCCGGGCTTCGGCGGCGATCGCGGCGGCATCGGGCATGGCGCCCTCCCTTTCTGCGGCGCTCCCAAGAACGAACACTATAGCGCGTTCCGCGGCGAAGCGGGAGCCGCCTCGACAGGCGGCGATTGATTCCGGTCCGCCGGCCACCCATGATCCGGCCATGCGCCGAACCCTCGCCCTTCTCGCCTTTGGTCTATTCTGGCTGACCCCCGCCGCCCAGGCCGACGGCCCGCTCGCCGCGCTGGAATCCTACTTCGAATTTGCCGCCAAGGGTGCCGAAACCGACACCCGCGACGCCGTCCTGGCCCGGCTCGACGGGCTGTCGCAAGCAGGCGACGGGGCGGCCTCCTCCGTCCTCGGCCTGCTCTACGAGGTCGGACAGAACGGCTATCCCCGAGACATGAAGAAGGCGATCGCCTATTACGAACGGGCGCTCGAACAGAATCGCGATTTCATCGCAGCTCGCCTCGGCTACCTCTACCTCTACGGAATCAACGTCCCACGCGACAAGGAGAAGGCCCAGGTCCTGTTCCGCCGGGCCCAATACCGGATCGCGGCCGAGCCCAAGCAGATCCGCAGCATCCTGTTCGAGGGCGTGATGCTGATCTCGCGGCCCTTCCCGCCGGAATTCGACGAGGCGCTGGCCTGGGCCCAGGCCATGCGCGAGGAAACCGCTGAGAACCTGTTCCGGGCAAGCGAGGAGCTGAGTTCGGGGCGCAAGGAATTGCGCGACGACCGCCTGGCGGCCTTCCTGATGGCGGA
>JABIRQ010000120.1 GCA_018699755.1 Rhodospirillaceae bacterium
CCAATGCCTCGTCCTTCTCCATCGCGAACAGCACTGACATCGGCGGCGACGGAATCGATTCGGACAGGCTTGCGATCCAGAGAGTGCCGGTTCCCCAGGCAATGGCGACGAAGGCGCCGGTCGCGATCACCAGGCCGGGCGAATAGGCCAGGCCGGCCAATGCGAGCAGGATGAAATAGAACGCGAAGGGACTGACCCGAAGCATCATCGGATATGGCAGATCGTATGGGTCGAGCGGGCTGGGGATCAGCAATGCCAGGGTGACCACGACCACCTCGGCGGCGGCGAAGGCATAGGGGTGCCAGGGCACGGCCTCGCCGGTCCGGTGCAAGCGCCACTGCAGGAAGGCGAGCCCCGCAAAGACGGCGACGAAGGCAATCGTGTATAGGGCCGAGAGCAGCGGGAACTGGGTCAGGGCCCAGAGGGATACGACCGCCGCCGCGCCCAGCCGCAGGCGCAAGGCCAGGTCGAGACCGCGCTGCTCCTCCCGCGCAAAGGCCCCGCGCAGCCGCTCGTCGGCACGCCCTTGCCGGTCCGCCTTGCCGAACCCGATTTTTTCGAAGAAAGCGCCCAGGGCCATGTCCACTTCCCGCCGCGGCCGTTCCCCGGCATGAAACCCTAGCGGGTTTTCGGCATCCGCGCCGCCGGTCTCCCCGTCATAAGGACGGTTATTCCGCCGCCGCGGCCTCGTCGGCGCCGGCGGACACCTTCTCGCCGGCCCCGATCCACTCGGCCAGAAAACGCCGTGTCCACGCCTCGATCGCGGGTTCGTGGCGCGTGTTGAAGGCCATCTGCTGCTCCAGGCTCTGCACCTCGGGCCGTTCCAGCCGGTCGCCCGAATTGCCGGCCCATCGCAGCATGATCTCGCGCGTGACCTCGGGATGGAACTGGATGCCGTAGCTCTTCTCGCCGTAGCGGAACGCCTGGTTGGGATAGCGGTCGCCCTCGGCCAGCAGCACCGCACCCTTCGGCAGATCGAAGGTTTCCTTGTGCCACTGGTAGAAATACATCGGCTCGGCCATGCAGTCGCGCCACGCCCTGGTCGGCGTCACCGGGACATAGCCGATCTCGTGCATGTCCTCCGGATGCCAGGCAACCGTCGAGCCCAACACCTTGGCCAGCATCTGCGCGCCCAGGCAGATGCCGACGAAGGGCGTCTCGGCGGCCAGCGCGGTCTCGAGCCAGTCCAACTCGGCCCGCAAGGCCGGATCGGTATCGTCGTCGTTGGCGCTCATCGGACCGCCGAACATGACCGCCCCGGCCAGGGTCTCGGGCGGCGGCAGCGGCCCCGCGCGGCGCGGGCAGGTCGTCTCGACCTCGTAGCCCAATTCGCGCAGCACGCGCCCGACCCGCCCCGTGTCGGAGGTTGCCTGATGGACAATGCAGAGAATTTTGTCGGTCATATGCGGCGCAAGACTAGTCGAGCCGGCGCGGCCGGGCAATTGCGGCCGTGGCACCATGCCTCAACGCCGCTTTTCCGAGGTTGCTAGGCGCCGCCCATCGCCCGCCAGACCTTCTCGGAGGTCAGCGGCATATCGATGTGACTCACCCCGTGCCCGCGCAGGGCGTCGGCCACCGCCCCGACCACGGCGGGCATGGAGCCGGTGGTGCCCGCCTCGCCCACGCCCTTCACCCCCAAGGGGTTGGTCGTGCAGGGCACCTCGTGGAAGGCAATCCGGAAATTCGGCAAGTCGTCGGCCCGGGGCAGGCAATAATCCATCAGGGACGCGGCGACGAATTGTCCGCTTTCGGCCTCGTAGCGGGCGTCTTCCAGCAGGGCTTGGCCGATGCCCTGAACCACGCCGCCATGGACCTGGCCCTCGACCAGCATGGGATTCATGATCCGGCCCATGTCGTCGATCACCGAATAGGCGACGATCCGAACCCGGCCGGTGTCTTCATCGACCTCGACCTCGCAGACATGGCAGCCGTTGGGAAAGGTCGGTCCCTGGCGCTGCCAAAGATGGCGCGCGGACAGCCCGAAGCCCAGTTCGGCCGTGTGCGGCCCCGGCTTGAAGGCCGTGCGCGCGACTTCGGCCAAGGTTACCGCCTTATCCGTGCCGGCGACCCGGTAGGCGCCCTCGGCGAATTCGATATCCGCCTCGGCCGCCTCAAGCAGCTGGCCGGCGAAGCGCTTGCCCTCCTCCGCCACCTTGTCCATAGCCGTGATCGCGGCCGCGCCGCCGGTGCTGAGGGCGCAGGAGCCGCCCGTGCCCTGGCCGTAGGTGACGAGTTCCGAATCGCCCTGGACCACGCGCACGCTTTCGAAAGGAACGCCGAGGCGGTCGGCGGCGAGCTGGGCGTACATCGTGTCGTGGCCCTGGCCGTTGTTCTGGCTGCCGACGATCAGGGTCAGGCCGCCGCCTTCCTCGAACCGCGCCTCGACCAGTTCGTCGGGCGACCCGCCGTTGAGTTTCATATAGGTGGCGATGCCCAACCCGCGCAGGGCGCCGCGCTTCGCCGCCTCCGCCCGCCGGGCCTCGAACCCGTCGGCATCGGCCAGAGCCAAGGCCTTGTCCAGCGCGCCCGGCAGATCGCCCGAATCGATTTCGTAGCCGGTGCTGGTGGTGAAGGGCATGGCCTCGGCGGGGATCAGATTGCGCCGCCGGATCTCCGTCCGGTCCAGCCCCATGACATCGGCGGCGGCGTCGGCCAGACGTTCGGCGACATACTGGGCCTCCGGCCGCCCCGCGCCGCGATAGGCGTCGGTCGGCACGGTGTTGGTGAAGACCGCGCGCACCCGCAGGTCGTGGACCGGTGTGCGATAGACCCCCGTGATGGTCGCGGCGTAGCCCGTCGTCGGCACCTCCAGCCCGTGGCACGAGCCGTAGGCCCCGACGGCCGCCACCGTATCGACCCGGACGGCGAGAAAACGGCCGTCCTCGTCCAGGGCCAGTTCGGCCGTGGTCGCATGGTCGCGGGCATGGACATCGGCCACGTTGGACTCCGTGCGCTCGGCCACATAGCGCACCGGTCGCCCGGTCCTGCGCGCGGCCCAGAGGACGAGGGCGTGCTCGACCGTCGGGAAGACCCGCACGCCGAAGCCGCCGCCGACATCCGGCGTGATCACATGGACCGCCCAGGCGGGCACCCGAAAGACCCGCTCGGCCAGGACTCGGCGCACGTAATGCACGCCCTGGGACGGGCAATGCAGTTCGTAGCGTTCACGCGCGGAGTCGTAGTCGCCGATCGCCGCCATGGGCTCCATCGGCATGCCCATCACGCGGTTCTGGATCAGTTCCACCCGCGCGACATGGGCGGCACGCGCAAACCCCGCCTCGACCGCCGCGGGATCGCCATGGCGGTATTCCAGCGCCACATTGTCCGGCGCGTCGGGCCATAGGGTGGGCGCGCCCTCCGCCACCGCGCCCGCCGTGTCGGCGATCGCCGGCAGGTCGTCGTACTCCACCTCGATCAGTTCCGCCGCGTCGCGGGCCTGCTCCAGGGTCTCGGCCACGACCAGGGCGATTCCCTCGCCCGAAAAACGCACCCGGTCCCGGGCCAGGAGGGGCCGCACGGGCATCACGACATGGCGCACGGCATGCTCGTCGGGTTTCACATCGGATGGAATGCCGCCCAACCCCGCCGCCGCCACGTCCTCGCCCGTCGCGACGAACAGGATTCCGGGCGCGGCCTTCGCGGCGGACGTGTCGATGCTCTTGATCTCCGCATGGCCGAAAGGCGCGCGCAGGACATGCGCTTCGGCCATCCCCGGCAGGACGACATCGCCGGTATAATGCCCCCGCCCGGTCAGGAACCGGGGATCCTCGCTGCGCGTGACGGATTGGCCGAAGCCGTATTTTCTGGGCATGGCGGGGCGCTGTCGTTGGGGAATGGAACGGGCCGAACCCTAACCCAAGGCAGTTGCAGGCGAAACCGGGCACGCACCCACGCCCACCTCACCCCAGCCCTCTCCTCCCCACAGGGAGGAGAGGGAGTTATGCACCGCCTACCCTTTCCCTCTCCGCCCTTTGGGGGGAGAGGGAGGCGCCCGTCGCGCAGCGATGGGAGGGGGAGGTGGGGGTGGCACGATGGCGGAACAGGGAACGCTACGCCGCCACCACCGCCACGTTGTCGTAGAGCAGCTTCAAGCCCGCCAGGAACACGAAGACGTAGCAGATCCGATAGAACGGCCCCGGCGGGATGATCTTGTGCAGGCGCATGCCGAGCCAGATGCTGACCGGCGCGATGGGGGACAGGACCAGGGCCGTGGTCAGCACGCTGGTATCGAACAGGCCGAGCCAGATATAGGGTCCCAGCTTCACGTAATTGACGATCAGGAAGAAGATCACCGTGGTGCCGACGAAGACGGTTTTGTCCATGCGCTGGGGCAGCAGATAGAACTGGATCGGCGGGCCGCCGGCATGGCTGATGAAGCTGGTGAAGCCGCTGGTCATGGACCAGAGCGTGCCGCGCAGGCGGTCCGGGCCCTTGGCCGGCGCGTCGCCCCGCGCGGGCCTCAGCCAACGCAGCAGGCTGAAGCTTACGGCGATCAGGCCGATGATCAGGCCGATCCAGCGTTCATCGAGCAGGCCGAAGGCCAGCACCCCGATGCCGATGCCCAAGACCGCGCCCGGCACCATGATCTTCATGTTCGCCCGGTCCCAGGTGCCGCGGTAACCCCAGACCCCGAACAGATCCATGGCGCACAGGATGGGCAATACGATCGCCGCGGCGGTGACCGGCGAGACGGTCAAGGTGATGGCCGGCACCGCCAGGATGCCGATCCCCGAGCCGAACCCGCCCTTGGAAATACCCGTGACGAGCAGCGCCGGAATCGCGACGGCGTAGAAGACCGGGTCGGTGATCATGCGTCGCGTTCGATTGGACGGTCAGGCGGGAACGACAGCTTCGATGCGGATCGCCTGCATTCGGGCTTCGACCGGTGAATCGCCGTATGCCGCCACGACGGCCTCGGTCATGCGGTCGATCAGGGGCAGCGGGTCGTCGACCCCGCGTTCGGCGAGCTGGACGCGCATGGGCGAGCCGCAGAGAAGCCCTTCGACCGCATCGCGCGCCCGCGCGGCCCGGCTCATGCGCGGCAGGACCGACATGTGGACGTCGCCGAAGCCCGCTCCGGCCAGCATATGGCGGACCTCGTCAAGGGCCCGAACACCGAAGGGTACGTTCAGGAAGCCGGGCGGATCGTCGGGAAACTCTTCGATCAGCCGGTCGTGAACCAGCCCGGCCAGCTCGTTCTGCGCGAGCGAGTCCCACAGACTGAACAGGAACCGGCCTCCGGGTTTGAGCACACGCCGCGCCTCGGCCATGCCCGCGGCCTCGTCCGGGAAAAACATGACGCCGAACTGGCACAGCACGGCGTCGAACGCACCGTCCTCGAACGGCAGCGCGGTCGCGTCGGCGGAGCGGTACTCCAGTCCGTCCGTCTCGGGCAGACGTTCGGCGGCGTAGGTCAACATGCCTTCGCTGATGTCCGTTGCGACGATTCTGGCACGCCCGGCGAAGCGCCGACGCAGGTGCCTGGTGACGATACCGGTGCCGCACGCGGTCTCTAGGATCGCGCCACCCTCCGGCGCGACGGCGCACGCAGCGAGATCCACCGCATACTCCTCGAAAATCAGCGGACCGAGCAGGCGGTGATAGACGTCGGTGATGTCTTCGGAGAATTGCGCGCTCACGATCTCACTCCAGCCGGGGGGCTCACTTGGGTTTACGCTGCCGGCCTGTGGGCCGTGCGGTCCTTGTGGCGATACCACCAAACGGCCGGCCCGAGGAACCAGGGATAGCCGGTGTAGAACGGCCGGGTGTCGAAGGGGATGTCGTCGAAGGCCGTGGCCGTGTCGTCGGCCCCCAGGATGCGCGCGGCGACCCGGTCGCCGAGCCAGGTGTTGGCGGCAACGCCGGTGCCGGAGCAGCCCAGGGCATAGTGCATGCCGTCCCAAGTCCCGATGCTCGGAAGATGGCGGAAGGTGAAGGCCAAGAACCCGGTCCAGGCGTGGCTGATCCCCACCCCTTCCAACTCCGGGAACACCTCGGTCATGGTCCGGCGCAGGATCGGCACGGTCTTCCTCACGTCCGTCTCGATCAACGAGGCCCGGCCGCCCATGACCAGACGCGGCTCGGCCGGGGCCGTGCGGATGCCGAAGAGCAGCTTGCGCGTATCGCTGCACACCCGGCGGTTCGGGTTGATCCGACGCACCGTCTCCGGGTCCAGCGGCTCGGTCGCGATGGTGTAGGCGCCCATGGGCAGCAGGCGTCGGCGCAGGGCCGGGGTCGCCCGGCCGGTATAGCCGTTGGTCGCGATCACGACCTCGTCCGCCGCGACGCGGCCGCGTGGGGTCTCGATCTCGAAGCCCTTGCTCTCGCGCCGAATCGCCGTAACTGGCGTATGGGGCGCGATCGTCGCCCCTGCCGCCATCGCCCGGTCGAGCAGGCCCTGGTGAAACAGGCCGCCGTGGATCGCCGCATCGGCGTGGCGCACCTGGGCGCCGTAGTAGAAGTCGCTGCCGATCTCCCGGCGCTGCTCGGCGCGGGAAACCATGTCGGCCGAGAAATCGATCTCCCGCCGCAGCACCTCGAGCTCGCGCGCAAGGTCATCGTAGTCCTCGGGCGTATAGGCCAGCACCAGCCGGCCGTTCTCTTCGAGCTGGCACTCGATGCCCTCGGAACGGATCAATTCCTTGACGAAGGCGACCCCGCGCTGGCCTTCGCGATAGATCGCCAAGGTCTTGGCGCGGCCGTAGCCATCGTCGAGCTGCTTGAAGCTGCGCTTGAAGATCGCCCCGATCTGTCCCTGGTTGCGGCTGCTCGCGCCCCAGCCCGCCGCCTCGGCGTCGAACACCCACACGTCCCGGCCGCCGCGCGCCAGGCGCAGGGCGCAGGCAAGCCCGGCATAGCCTGAGCCGACGACCGCCACCTCGGCCCGCGCGGGCAGCGTGGGCACCGGCAGGTCGGGCCGGGGCGCCGCCTCCCACCAGTAGGACTCGTACTTGATTCGCTCGTCGGATCCGGTCGTGCTCACCGCAGCCTCCATCATCGCGGGCGCCGCGCCGTGCGGTCCTTGTATCGATACCACCGGACGACGGCGCTCAGGAACCAAGGGTTGCCGTTGTAGAAGGGGCGGGTTTCGAAGGGGATGTCGTCATAGGCGGTTTCCGTGTCGTTGGCGCCCAGGATGCGCCCGGCGATGCGGTCGCCCAGCCAAGTATGGGCCGCCACCCCGGTGCCCGAGCAGCCGAGGACGTAATGCATACCGTCGCGCTTTCCGATGCTGGGCAGGAAGCGAAAGGTGAAGGCGACGAAGCCGGTCCAGGCATGGGTGATGCCGACCCCTTCGAGCTGCGGGAAGATCTGGGTCATCTTCTCGTAGAGCATCGGCGCGGTCTTTTTCGGATCGGTCTCGGTCATGGCCGGGCGACCGCCGAAGATCAGGCGCGGCTGGTCCGGCGCCACCCGAATGCCGTAGATCAGCTTGCGCGTGTCGCTGCACACCCGGCGGTTCGGGTTGATCGCACGGATCGTCTCCTCCGCCAGCGGCTCGGTCGCGATGATATAGGCGCCCATGGACAGAACGCGCCGGCGTAGA
>JABIRQ010000072.1 GCA_018699755.1 Rhodospirillaceae bacterium
CACCCGGCCGCCATCCGCCAGGGCCGCGATCTCCGCCGTGACCGACGGCGCGACGATGGTCACTGCCGCGCCCGCCCCGCGCAGGAGGCGCAGCTTGCGGGCCGCCGCCTCGCCGCCGCCGACAATCAGGCAGGGGCGATCGCGAAGGTCGAAGAAAGCCGGGAAATAGCGCAAGCGATAAATCCTCTCAAACTATGTTGTTTGAGAAGATTAGCTTTTTTAAGATGTTATTTCGAATCAATAATACGTAGCTGACACATGTAAAAAATATATCACAAATTTATTATGTATTTTATGTTTCGATCAAACGCCGTCGAACAGGGCCGAAGTGATGTAGCGTTCGGCGAAAGATGGTAGAATTGCGACGATCAGTTTGCCCGCCATCTCCGGCCGGCAGCCGATCTCCAGCGCCGCGGCGATACCGGCCCCGCCCGAGATACCGACCGGCACCCCTTCGCGCGCGGCGGCGCGGCGCGCGGTCTCAAAGGCCGTTTCATTGGCGATGCCCAGGATCTCGTCGATCAAGTCCGCCTCGAGAATCGCGGGCACGAAGCCCGCGCCGATTCCTTGAATCAGATGCGGGCCCGGCGGCCCGCCGGACAGCACCGCACTGTCCTCCGGCTCGACGGCGACGGCCTTGAAGCTGGGCTTGCGCGCCTTCAATACCCGCGCCGCACCGGTCAGGGTGCCGCCGGTGCCGAGGGGGCTGACCAGCACGTCGATCCGCCCCTCCGTGTCGCGCCACAATTCCTCCGCCGTGGTGCGCGCGTGGATCTCGGGATTCGCCGGGTTCTCGAACTGCTGGGGCATGAAGGCCGAGGGCAGTTCGGCCACCAGCTCCTCGGCGCGCCGGATCGCCCCGAGCATGCCCTCGGCGGCTGGTGTCAGTTCCAGTTCCGCGCCCAGCAGCTTGAGCATCTTGCGCCGTTCGACCGACATGCTTTCCGGCATGGTCAGGATCAGGCGATAGCCTTTCGCCGCGCAGACGAAGGCCAGGGCGATGCCCGTGTTTCCCGAAGTGGGCTCGACGATCGCCGTGTCCGGGCCGATCCGTCCGTCTCGCTCCGCCGCCTCGATCATTGCGACGCCGATGCGGTCCTTGACCGAACCCAGTGGGTTGAAGAACTCACATTTGCCGCAGATTTCGGCCACGCAGCCGGCCTCGGTCGCCAGGCGCGACAGGCGCACGACGGGGGTGTTGCCCATTGTGTCGACGATGCTGTCGTAGATGCGCCCGCGTCCGGGCGGGTCCAGTTGGGCGCGGCGCGGCGCGTTGTCCGGGGTCATGGTCAGATGGAGAAGTCCATGGTGGCGGACGGCGTCTTGGGCCGGCCGCCGCCCTGGGCGCGCCAACACAGGGCCTCGACGGTGATCGCGTCCAGCCGCGCCAGGAACTCCGCTTCGATCTCGCCCAGCGCCAGGCCGACAACCGACTGGACGGGCGAGCTTCGCGGCTTCGCCCCAGCCGCCTCTCCGGCCCCGTCGCCGTCCATCGCGCGCAGCAGATCGCCCAGGGTGATGCGCCGGCGTTCCCGCGCCAGGCGATAGCCGCCGGCGGGGCCTCGGATGCCGACGAGAATCCCGCCCCGGCTGAGGCGCTGCAGCACCGGCTCCAGATAGCGCCGGGGAATGCCCTGGCGGTTGGTGATCTCGCTGCTCTGCACCGGCCCCGCGCCGCCATGCAACGCGATATCCACGACCGCGTCGATGGCGGCGATCTGCTTGTCGGTGAGGCCGAGCGGCATCGTTGCCCGTCAATCCGGAGGAATTACATCGTCTGCATGTGATTTCGGCGCGCGCCTGTCAAGTCCGCTCCGTGGCCCAGGCGGCCATTCGACCGTCGACGGTGGGCAGTCGCGCGTCCGACGTGCAAGATGCTGCGATAAACCATTCGGACCGTCTCGGAAACGACACCATGACCCTGCGGCACGCGCTCCTGATCGGCTTGGCTCTGGCGGCCGGCGCTCTCGCTTACGGCGCCTATCGGTGGCATGCCGGACCCGCGGTCGCGATTGCCCTCCCCGAGCGCGGCCCCGCTGTCCAGGCGATCTATGCCACCGGCACGGTCGAGCCGGTCGAATGGGCCAAGGTCGAGCCCCTGGTGACGGCGCGCATCGTCGAGATTTGCGCCTGCGAAGGCCGGGCGGTCGCGGTAGGGGAAGAGCTGGCCCGCCTGGACGACGCCGAGGCGCGCGCCCGGCTCGCCGAACTGGAAGCCCAGCGCTCTTTCCTCGCTTCCGAGGTCGAGCGCACGCGCACCCTGCTCCAGAAGCGTTTTGTCAGCCCCCAGCTCCACGAGCAGACCACGAGCCGACACCAGCAGGCCGTGGCAGCGGTAGCGGCCGCGAAGGAGCGCCTCGGCCAATACGTCCTGCGCGCGCCGCTCGACGGCACGGTGCTGCGCAAGGACGGCGAGGTCGGAGAGGTGGTGGGCCCGGGCGACATCGTCTTCTGGATCGGCCGCCTGCGCCCCCTGTGGATCGTCACCGAGGTCGACGAGGAGGACATCCCCCAGGTCGCCCTGGGCCAGCGCGCCCTGATCCGGGCCGACGCCTTCCCCGACCGCGATCTGCCGGGAAGGGTCGAGAAGGTTACGCCCAAGGGCGACCCGATCAACAAAAGCTACCGCGTGCGGGTCGCCCTGCCGGACGACACGCCGCTCCTGATCGGCATGACCACGGAAGTGAACATCGTCGTGCGCGAAGAAAACGACGCGATCCTCGTTCCCGTGACGGCGCTCGCAAACGGCCGCGTCTGGCTGGTCGAGGACGGCCGCACCGTCGCCCGCCCGGTCGAACTGGGTGTGATCGGCACGGAAAAGGCGGAGGTCCGCGCGGGCCTGTCCGGCGACGAATCCGTCATTCTCGATCCGCCCCCGGATCTACGGGAGAACGATCGGGTGCGTCCCCAGCCGATCGGGGACGGCGCGCCGGGATGATGCTCGGCGCCGATATCGCACTGACCCATCTGCGCGGCAGGTTGCGTCAAACCACGGTCTCCGTTCTCGGTGTCGCGACGGGAGTCGGTTTCTTCATCGCCATCGCGGCGCTGATGGAAGGCTCCCAACGCGACTTCGTCGAGAAGATCATCGACGCGACCCCGCATATCGTCATGAAGGACGAGTACCGCGACCCGCCGCGCCAGCCGGTCGAACGCGCCTATTCCGGCGGCGCGGTGGATCTCCGGGGCGTCCGGCCCGAGGAAGAGCTGCGCGGCCTGCGCGCGGCCAAGCGCATCCTCGGCGAGTTGCGCGCCAGGCCCGGCCTCTTTGTCGCGCCCATCCTGCGGGGCCAGGTCGTGATGCGCCACGGCGGCAAGGACGTCGCGGCCTCGTTGATCGGCATCGAGCCGGAGGCCGAGCGCCATGTCTCGACCATCGAAGAGGACATGCGCGGCGGCGATTTCGATCTGCTGCGCACCACGGCGAACGGCGTGATCCTGGGTTCCGGCCTGGCCGACCGCCTGGGCGCCGCCGAGGGCGACACCCTGTCCGTCTCCTCCTCGGCCGGAATCGCGATCCGCATGAAGATCGTCGGCGTCTTCCATACCGGGGTGGTCGGGATCGACCAAAGCGAGGCCATGACCCTGCTCAAGAAAGCCCAGGTCCTGCTCGGCCGGCCCAATGTCATCAACCGTATCCGCATGAAACTGGCGGATATCGACGTCGCGCGCGCGGAGGCCGCCGCGATCGAGGCGCGTTACGGCTACCGCACCGAATCCTGGGAAGAGGCGAACGAAAGCATTCTCGAGGTCCTCTTCATCCGCAACGTCATCATCTACACGGTGGTCGGCGCGATCCTGATCGTCGCCGCCTTCGGCATCTTCAACATCATCTCGACCGTGACCTTCGAGAAATCGCGCGACATCGCGATCCTCAAGTCGCTCGGCTTTCGCGCGGCCGAGGTCCGCTCGATCTTCGTGCTCGAGGGGCTGATCGTCGGCCTCGCCGGAACGGTGCTCGGCTGGGCCTTCGGCTACGGCCTCTCTCGCGTCCTGGGCAGCATCAAGTTCGAGGTGCAGAGCTTCACCGACATGACGCGGCTGCCGCTCTACGAATGGCCGGGCTTCTACGCCATCGCCGCGGCCTTCGCGATCGGCTCGGCCGTCCTGGCCGCCTGGATCCCCGCCAGCCGCGCGGCGCGCCTCAACCCGGTCGACATCATCCGCGGCGCGGCGTGAAGGAGAGCCCGGCGACTGTGATCGAAACCGCCGCTGCAAAAGCCCCCGCTATCGAAGCCCCCGCCATCGAAGCCAGGGGCGTCGGCCGCACCCTGCCTGGCCCGGTCCCCGTGACCCTGGTGCGCGACGTGGACCTGACCATCGCGACAGGCAGCTTCTGCACGATCATCGGGCCTTCGGGCTCCGGCAAATCCTCGCTGCTCTATCTTCTGGGCCTGCTCGACCGGCCGACCGAGGGCGAGATACTGCTCGACGGCACGGCGACGGGCGATCTCGACGAGGGGGATCTCGCGCGCATCCGCCTGACCAAACTCGGCTTCGTCTTCCAGTTCCATTTCCTGCTGCCCGAGTTCACGGTTCTGGGCAACGTCATGATCCCCATGCGCCGCCTGGCCCGGATCGACGAAGAAGCCCGGCACGCGCGCGCGGCCGAACTGCTGGCCAGCCTGGGGCTCGAATCGGAAGGCGCCAAACGGCCCGACCAACTCTCCGGCGGTCAGCGCCAGCGGGTCGCCGTGGCCCGTGCCCTGGCCAACGACCCCGCGATCGTCCTGGCCGACGAGCCGACCGGCAACCTCGACACCCACAATGCCGATATCGTCTTCGAAATCTTCGCGGCCCTGGCCCACGAGGAGGGCAAGACCGTCGTCGCCGTGACCCACAATGCCGAACTGGCGGCCCGCGCCGACCGGCGGATAGAGATCGTCGACGGCCGCATCACCGATTCGGGCTAGCGGCCCACTAGGCCCACGCCGCGACTTCCTCGGCCAGAGCCGCCTCGACCGCCGCGAAGGCGGCTTCCCAGTCGCCCGGCGCGGGCTGGCGGAACAGGCGCATGGTCGGATACCAGGGGCTGTCCTCGCGCACCAGCATCCAGCGCCAGTCCGGCGCATAGGGCAGGACGACCCAGACCGGCCGGCCCAGGGCGCCGGCGAGATGGGCCAGGGCGCTGTCGACCGTAATCACCAGGTCGAGATTATGGAGTGCGCCCGCCATGTCGGAAAAATCGCCGAGGCGCGAACCCAGATCGCCGATCAGGGGCGACAGGCCCTCGGCCGCGATCTCCTCGACCCCCGGCCCCTTCTGCAGGCTGTGTCCGACCACGCCCCGCACGGCCAGCAGCGGCGCGAAACGGCGCAGGGGGCATGACCGGTTACGGTCGTTCCAATGGGCCGGATTGCCGCGCCAGGCGATGCCCAGGTGAAAGCCGGGCCGGCGGTCGGCCACGACGTGGCGCCGGGCCTTCTCCGGCAGGCGCAGATAGGGCGTCTCCGCCGGCACCGTCTCCAGGACCGTGCCGAAATGCATCGGCAGGTCCATGATCGAACACTGCAGGTCGTGCGCCGGCGGCTTGGCCCGGTCCGTCGCGATCTCCGCCACCCCGGCGACCGTGGCGCAGAGTTCGGCGATGGGCTTCTGGCAGAGCAGCGCCACCGTCCCGCCCCGCTCGGCCACCAGGGGCAGATAGCGAACGAATTGCAGGACGTCGCCGAAGCCCTGCTCGCCGTAGACCAGGATGCGCTTGCCGTCGAGCGCTGCGCC
>JABIRQ010000071.1 GCA_018699755.1 Rhodospirillaceae bacterium
CCGACATTCCCGCCCCGACCGAGGCCGAGCTCGCCGCCTTCCACGACGAGAACGCCGATGCCTTCATGGCCCCCGACCTGCGCGCCGTCACCGCGGTCGTGCTGTCGGCCGACGATGTCGCCCGCGACATCCCCGTGCCGGAGGAAGAGGTCCGCGCCGCCTATGACGACCGGATCGGGGAATTCGAGACCCCGGAGCGGCGGCGCTTCGAGCAGTTGCTGTTCTTCGACGAGGCCACGGCGAACGAAGCCGCGGACATGCTGGCCCAAGGCCGGCCCTTCGCCGATGTCGGAACCGAGATCGCCGGCACCCCACCGGTCTCCCTCGGCCCGCTGACCCAAGCCGCGCTCGGCGCCCAGGCGCCCGACTTGGCCGAGGCCGCCTTCGCGCTGGAGGCCGACGCGGTCTCCGCGCCCATCCGGTCGCCCCTCGGCTGGCACATCATGCGCGCGGTCGAGATCGAGCCGCGCGTCGTCCAGCCCTTCGACGAGGTCAAGGACGGGATCGCGGAAGAGATCGCGCGCGAGGAGGCGATCGAGGAGATCTATGAGATGGCCAACGCCCTCGACGACGCCCTGGCCGGCGGCGCCACGATCGAAGAGGCCGCCCGCACCCTCTCCCTCCCCGTCCGGAGGATCCCCTCCATCGATGCCGGCGGACGCGACGCGGACGGTGCGCCGATTCCGGATCTGCCCCAGGAGAACGCCGAATTCACCGGCGCCGTGTTCGACACCCCGCCGGGCGACCAGAGCCTGGTGACCGAGGTCGGCGCCGACCGCTATTTCGTCCTGCGCGTGGACGGCGAGACCCCGTCGGCCCTGCGCCCGCTCGACCGGGTCCGCGATCGGGTCGAAGCGGCCTGGCGCGTCCGCAAGCGCCAGGAGGCGTCCGAGCAGGCGGCCGAAGCCCTGCTGAACCGGGTTCGCGCCGGCGGCGACCTCGCCGCCCTGGCCGCCGAGAACGGCTATGCCCTGCGCGAGATCGAACCCGTGGTGCGCGCCGCCGACGACCCCGCGGGCGGCGCCACCGAACCGGTCACCGCGGCGCTCTTCACCCTCGGCCCCAGCCAGGCCGCCGTCGCCGCGACGGGCGACGGCTTTGCGGTCGTCCGCCTCGACACGGTCGAGGCGGCGGACCCCGTCGCCGATATCGAAACCTATGAAACGGTTCGCGGACAGCTTCGCGAGCAGGTCGCGGGCGATATCATGAGCCAGTTCACCCAGGCCATGCGCCAGCGCCACCCGGTCTCGATCAACCAGGCGACCATCGAAAACTTCTTCCAATAGGGGCGCGCGCCGTGAATCCCGATTTCGACAGCTTCCGCGAAGGCTACGACTCCGGCCGCGGACAGCTTGTCTGGTCGGCCCTGGTTGCGGACCTGGAAACCCCGGTCTCGGCCATGCTCAAGCTGGCCGACGGGCGGCCCAACAGCTTCCTGTTCGAATCGGTCGAGGGTGGCGAGACGCGCGGCCGTTATTCCTTCCTGGGCATGAAGCCGGACCTGATCTGGCGCTGCCGGCGCGACCGGGCCGAGATCAACCGCAAGGCCCGCATCGAGCCCGATTCCTTCGAGCCCTGCGAGGGACATCCGCTCGACGCCCTGCGCGCCCTCATTGCCGAATCGCGCCTCGAAGTGCCGCCCGGCATGCCGCCCATGGCCTCCGGCCTGTTCGGCTATATGGGCTACGACATGGTCCGGCTGGTGGAAAAGCTGCCGGACGACAATCCGGACGAGCTGGGCCTGCCCGATTCGATCTTCCTGCGCCCCACCGTCGTCGCCATCTTCGACGGCATCGAGGACCGGGTCACGATCTGCACCCCCGTCTGGCCCGATCCGGCCATCGGCGCCCGCGCGGCCTACGACCTGGCCTGCGAGCGTCTGGCCGACGCGACCGAGGATTTCGCGCGCAGCCTGCCCTACCGGCGCGAGGCCCCGTCCGGCACGGCCGACCTCCCCGAGCCCGAATCGAACATGAGCCAGCAGGAATTCGAGGCCATGGTCGAGCGGGCCAAGGACTACATCCGCGCGGGCGACGTCTTCCAGGTCGTCCCGTCCCAGCGCTTCCGCCTGCCCTTCCGCCTGCCGCCCTTCGCGCTCTACCGCGCGCTGCGCCGCCTCAACCCCTCGCCCTTCCTCTTCTATATGGATTTCGGCGATTTCACGGTGGTCGGCTCGAGCCCTGAGATCATGGTGCGATCGCGCGACGGCATCGTCACGATCCGCCCCCTGGCCGGCACCCGCAAGCGCGGCGCGACCCCGGCGGAGGACCAGGCGTTGGAGGAAGAACTGCTGGCCGATCCCAAGGAACGGGCGGAGCATCTGATGCTGCTCGACCTGGGGCGCAACGATGTCGGCCGCGTCGCGAAGATCGGCACCGTGAAGGTGACCGCCCAGTTCGAGATCGAGCGTTACTCCCACGTCATGCATATCAGCTCGAATGTCGAGGGCGAGCTGGACACGGCCAGACACGACGCGCTCGGCGCCCTGACCGCCGGCTGCCCCGCCGGCAC
>JABIRQ010000069.1 GCA_018699755.1 Rhodospirillaceae bacterium
CGGCGGTGGACGCGCGCATTCACGAGGCGCGGCCCGGCATTGCCGTGACCGATCCGGTGCGCGCCGCGATCAAGGGCCTGCATGCCCTGGGCGCCAAGCGGATCGCCATGCTGACCCCCTATCCGGACGAGGTGAACGCGGTCGTCGCCCGGTTCATGGCCGAGAAGGGGTTCGAGGTGATCGCCGGGGCCAGCTTTCGGCGTCTGGGCGATGCCGATATCGCGCGCACCCCGCCCGTAGCCGTGCGCGCGGCGGCACTGGAACTGGCGCAAACGGGCGCCGACGCGGTTTTCGCCTCGGGCACGGCGATGCGCGCCGCGGGCGCGATTCAAGCCATCGAGGACGAGACCGGCATCCCCGTCGTCAGCAGCAACCAGGCCCTGGCCTGGGATTGCCTGCGCCTCGCGGGCTGCGCCGATCCGGTGCCCGGCTTCGGACATCTGATGAGGCTCTAGTTTCATACTCTAGGCGATTGGGTAGGAAATCTGATGCAAAAGCCCTCAATTCCGGAGTAAACTGAATCCAATTTCGGTACATGTTCTGTTATTAATTTTAGCTAAGCACCGTCCAATATGAAAATTATAGACCGAATTCGACAAGCGGCAGATAGTATTGATAGTTCTGAGGTTCGTACATATGCGGCTGAAACTGCCTTTATATTAAGCCTAATCCCAATTCCAGGGATTCAACAGGCTGGGTCTATTGCTACTAGAATTCTCGATAATGCAGAAATCGAAAGAAAGTTTTCTGAACTCGAAAAACGTATTTCCTTACTATCAAATTCTCCAGGAGCCGGTCTTGGCACTGGCGAAAGAGCAATTAAAATTAGTGAAATATTACATGAAAATAGTGACCTGAAATCCTTAGCTGCAGAAATTGCTGAAAGAATAGAAGCTTTTCTCTCGGAACATAAAACAGAGTTTGTGGTTGAGACTCGAAATTTAAGTTATCAGGAAATTATAGATTCAAGCATATCGGCTGAATTCAGTGCATTTATCTCTGATGGAAATAGTCAAAACTTACTTCGAGGCAATAAAATTACCTCCCAAAAGACGCAACTTACAGCTTCTAATAATAGCATAAATAGAATTCATAACACGACTTTTGCGGATGGGTCGAAAAGTGTATCGATGTCTGGGATAGCACAAAAAGGAAACGTATCAGTCTCTGGAACACAGGTTACTTTTCATGGAGATTCACAATTAATTTTTGAAGCACCTATGAAAGGTGTTTGTCCTATTTGCAACACTATTATCGAAGTTCATAAATCAGATATGGCAGGATACACACACATACAATGTCCAAACTGCCAAACAAATCTTCCTATCCAATATTAAGATCGTAATATTTATTTATTACTGTTTATTATGCTATGATTTATTGTTGCAACTAGTATTTAGGAAAGTCATTTGCGCGGTCCTGTCTCGGAGGTCTTTCTCGCCTTTCTCAAGCTCGGGCTGACCAGCTTCGGCGGGCCGGTCGCGCATCTCGGCTATTTCCGGGAGGAGTTCGTCGCGCGGCGCAAATGGCTCGACGAGGCGGCCTATGCCGACCTGGTCGCCTTGTGCCAGTTCCTGCCCGGCCCGGCATCGAGCCAGACCGGCATGGGCATCGGCCTCATGCGCGCGGGCTGGCCGGGGATGGTCGCCGCCTTTCTTGCTTTCACGGCCCCTTCGGCCGTCGCCCTCATGCTGTTCGCCTATGGCTTGGAGGCCTGGGGCGGCGGGTTGGACGCGGGTTGGTTGACCGGCCTCAAGACCGTCGCCGTGGCGGTGGTGGCCCAAGCGGTCTGGGGCATGGCGAAGACCCTGTGCCCGGACGCGCCGCGCGCCTCGGTGGCCGTCGCGGCGGCCATATTGGTGCTCGTCTGGCCGGGCTTCGAAGGCCAGATCGCCGCCATCCTCGCGGGTGCCGTGGCCGGTCTGGTTCTGGCTTTCGGCAATGATGCGAAGGACGGCGGCGCGGCGATCGTCGTGCCGGTCGGGCGCGTCGTCGCGATCGCCGCCCTGGTCCTGTTCCTGGCCTTGCTGTTCGGCTTGCCCGTGGTGACAGAAGCGGGCATCGGCGGACACGGCTTGGCCCTGTTCGACGCCTTCTACCGGGCCGGCGCGCTGGTCTTCGGCGGTGGCCATGTCGTGTTGCCGCTGCTCGAATCCCAGGTGGTGGAGCCGGGCTGGGTCGACCGGGAGTCTTTCCTGGCCGGCTACGGTGCGGCCCAGGCGGTGCCGGGACCGCTGTTCACCTTCGCGGCCTATCTGGGGATGGTGGAGCAGGGCGGGGCGGGCGGCGCGCCGGGCGGCTGGACGAGCGCCCTGTTATGCCTGGGCGCGATCTTCCTGCCGTCCTTCCTGCTGGTGCCGGCGGCCCTGCCGTTCTGGAGCGCCCTGCGCGGGCGCAAAGGCGCGCGCCACGCCCTGGCCGGGGTCAACGCCGCCGTGGTCGGCCTGCTGCTCGCCGCGCTCTACGACCCGGTCTTCACCGGCGCGGTGCACGGTCCGGCGGACGCCGCCCTGGCCCTGGCCGCCTTCCTCCTGCTCGCCGTCTGGCGCTGGCCGCCCTGGCTCGTCGTGCTGTTGAGCGCGGGAGCGGGGGCCGGATTGGCCGCCCTCACCACTTGACGACGGGCATCTCCCTCGGCGCGCGGCGGGTCAGGAGCCTGGGCTTGCCGTCGGTGATGAGGACATTTTCCTCGTGGACCAGGATCTTATCGCCGCGGAACATCGCGCTCGGCTCGATGGTCATGACCGCGCCGGGGACCAGCACGGCCTTGTCGCCCGGCTTGTTCGACGGATATTCGGTCATGTTTTTGCCGAGCCCGTGGCCGAAGCGGCCGACATTGCCGATCTCGATGCCCGCGTCCTCGAGCACCTTGGCCTGGGCGTAGAACAGGTCCTCGGCGGTGTTGCCGGCCACACAGGCGGCGATGCCAGCCTCGACGGATTCGTAGAGCAGGTCGTGGATGCGCTTGACCTCGTCGGTTGGCTCGCCGATCGCGACGTTGCGGCCGAAATCGCAGAAATAGCCGCCGTATTTGCAGCCCGTGTCGATCAGGAATACGTCGCCCTTGCGCAGCTTCCGGCTGGTCGGCCCCATGATGATGCTGTCGTAGCAGGGCGTGCCCGAGCCGAAGGCGGTATAGGGGGTCTTGTCGCCGCCGCCGAGCAGCATATGGGCGGCGAACTTACGACCCACGTCGGATTCCGTGTCGCCGGGCTCGACCATCGCCGGCAGGTCGTCGAAGGCGTCGGCGGCGATGTCGGCCGCCCGCTTGATCCGCGCGACCTCGGCCGGCGACTTGACGAAGCGCAGGTCGCGCAGGACCGGCACGCAGTCGGCCAGGGCGAAGGGCTTGATCCTCTTGACCAGGCGCAGAAGGTCCGCCGGGGCCATGGCGAGGCGCGATTCGGGGCCGATCTCGAAGCCGATCCGGCCGTATTTGGAACGCACCTTCTTGAACA
>JABIRQ010000068.1 GCA_018699755.1 Rhodospirillaceae bacterium
AGCGGTTGGTCGGAAATTAATCGTTTATAGTTTTCGGCTACATCAAGAACGCCGTCTCCCAGGCTCCAACCGGAAACGTGGGGCGTTATGGCGATTTCAGGCATCTGCCAAAACGGGTGACCGGCAGGCAGCGGTTCGGCGTTAAGAACGTCAAGGGTTGCACCTGCAAGATGCTTGGCGTGAACCGCCGCGATCAGGTCGTCATCAATCACCAGATCACCACGCCCGACATTGATCAGATAGCTGCCTTCGGGCATGTGGGCTAGGGTCTCGGCGTTGAACAGGCCCTCGGTCCGCGGCGTGAGAGGCAGGGCGCAGGCCAGAATGGCGCTCTCCTCCAGGACGCGGCGCAGCCCGTCCTCGCCGGTCAGGGACTCGACGCCGGGAATCGATTTTTCCGTTCGACTCCAGCCCAGCACGGGGAAGCCGAGGGCGGCGATCTTGGCGGCCGCGTCGCCGCCGATCTCGCCGATGCCGAGAACGCCGACCGTGCGCAGCGCCGCCTCGCACCGGCCGTGCTTGGCCCAGCGATGCTCGCGCGCCGTCGCCTCGTAAACCGGCATCTTCCGGTGATAGCGCAGGGTGAAATAGAGGATGTATTCGCTGAGTTGGGCGATCAGGTCGCGGTCGACGATGCGGCAGACCGGCACGTCCGGGAGGTCCGGATCCGCGAAGATGTGATCGACCCCGGCGGCCAGGGACAGGATGACCTTGAGGTTGGGGTAACGCGCGAGGTCGCCGGGCTCGGGCTTCCAGACCAGGGCATAGTCGATCTCCTCGACATTGCCGATATCGGGCCAGACGCGCAGTTCCAGGTCTGGCACGTGTTCGCGCAGGCGCGCTAGCCAGGCCTTGGGATCGTCGAAGGTGCTCTTGAACAGCAGGGTGGGCATTGTCAGCAGCCGAGGTTCAGTAGCCGAGATCGAGGTCGACGAGATGCAGCATGGGCCGCCCGGACAGGATTCGGCGGATATTCTCGACGAACAGCGGGACGGCGGTGTGCTCGGCCGACAGGCCGGCGACATGGGGGGTCATCGTCACCATAGGGTGGCGCCACAGAGGGTCTTCCGCCGGCAGGGGCTCGGTCGCGTAGACATCGAGGGTCGCGCCCGCGAGATGGCCGGAATCGAGAGCGGCGATGAGGTCTTTCGTCACGATATGTTCGCCCCGCGCGGCATTGATCACGGCCGCGCCCTCGGGCATGGCGGCGAAGGCCGTGGCATCCAGGATGCCCTCGGTGTCGGGGGTGCGCGGCAGCAGGCAGACCAGGATGTCGGTCCGCGCGAGGAAGGGTTCGAGGCCCTTGGGGCCGGCGAAGGATTCGATGCCGGAGACATCCTTGGACCTGCGGCTCCAGCCCGCGACGGGAAAGCCGAAGCCGGCGATCAGCTTGCCGGTGGCCTGGCCGAGAACGCCGAAGCCCAGGATGCCGATCCGCCGTTCCCAGGTCGCCTTCTGGGGGATGACCAGCCACTCCCCCAGCTTCTGGGCTTCTTGGAAGAGCCGGACCCCGCGATGGTAGGACAGGGCGTGGCAGAGGGCGTATTCGGCGATCGTGTCCGCCATGTTCGGATCGGCGTTGCGCGCGATCGGCACGTCCCGCGGCAAGTCCGGCACCTTGAGCAGATGATCGACCCCGGCCGCGCCGGACAGGATCGCCTTCAGGTTCGGGTAGCGCGGCAGCATGCCCTCGGGCGGGTCCCACAGCAGGGCGAACTCGATCTCCTCGGGATCGCCCTCCTCCTCCGGATAGAGCCGAATCTCGATCTCGGGGAGTTCGCGCTGCAACCGGTGGCGCCATTCGGCGTGGCGCGCGCTGTAGGGCTTGAAGATCAGAGCGGGCACGGCGGGCCTAATATTGTTGATCGGGATCGACCCGGTTCATGGGTTCCTCGCCCCGCTCGGTCCGCCGCACGTTCTCGATGACCTGCTCGATGACCGTGCGCGGGTCCGACATGCTGGCGACATGAGGGGTCAGGGTAACCTTGGGATGAGACCAGAAGGGATGGTCCGAGGGCAGCGGCTCCTGGCGGAAGACATCGAGCACGGTGCCGGACAGGCGGCCCGAATCGAGGGCGGCGATCAGGTCCTGATCGACCACATGGGGGCCGCGCCCGACATTGATGAAAAAGGCGCCCTCGGGCAGCGCGGCGAGCAGCCCGGCATCGACGATATTTTCGGTCCGGGGAGTCAGGGGCAGCAGATTGACCAGGATTTCCGCGCTCGCGAGGAAGGGGGCGAGCCCCTCCTCGCCGTGGAAGGATTCAACCCCGTCCATCTCTCGCGGCGTGCGCGTCCAGCCGGTCACACGGAAGCCGAGGGGGACCAGCTTCTCCGCCGCGTCTCGCCCCAGGGTGCCCAGGCCCATGATGCCGACGGTGCGCTCGGAGGCGGCGGGTTGCGGCTCGCTTTGCCACAGGGCTTCGCGCTGGCGCGCCTCGTAGATCGGTACATGGCGATGATGGCGCAGGACATAGAGCACGATGTATTCGGTCATGCGCGCAGTCAGGTTCACGTCGACCACCCGCGCGATCGGCACCTGGACGGGGACGCCCGGATCGCGGAACAGATGATCGACGCCGGCGCCCAGGGAGATGATGAGCTTCAGGTTCGGCATCTTGGCCAGAATTCCGGGTTCTGGATCCCAGACCAGGGCATGGGTGACCTCGGATACGTCGCCCGGTTCGTTCCACAGGCGGACCTCGATCTCGGGCGCGCGCTCGCGGAAGGTCTCGAGCCACCATTGGGTCCGGTCGCTGCCGGATCTGAAGATTAGTACGGGCATAGGTCAGCTTTCGTTCTCGGCGGGACCGGGGCCGCGCGACGGGCCTCGGCGTTGAACGGTATTCCGAACACTAGGTGCCTACCACGTCGCTCTCAACCGCTTCCAGCCTGAACGCGGCGGCCATCAGGGCTTTCGTATAGTCCTCTTGCGGATCGTCGAAGATTCGCGCCGCGGGGCCCTGTTCGACCGCCTTGCCGTCCTTCATGACGATGACCTCGTCGGCCAGGGCGCGCACGACCTTGAGGTCGTGGCTGATGAACAGGAAGGCCAGGTTGTGGCGGTCCTGCAACCCGCGCAGCAGGTCGACGATCTGGGCCTGGACGCTCATGTCCAGGGCGCTCGTGGGCTCGTCCAGCACGACGAACCGGGGCTTCAGGACCATGGCCCGGGCGATGGCGATGCGCTGGCGCTGGCCGCCCGAGAACTCGTGGGGATAGCGGTTGAGGATATCGCCGTCGAGGCCGACCTCGGCCAGAGCCTCGGCCACCAGGGCCGCGCGCTCGTCCGCGTCGCCCATGGCGTGGACCTTGAGCCCTTCCTCGACGATCTGGCGGATCGAGAGGCGGGGGCTGAGCGAGCCGTAGGGGTCTTGGAAGACGACCTGCATCTCCTTGCGCAGGGGGCGCAGGGCCTTGGCCTTGCGGTCCTGGATGTCCTCGCCCATATAGACGACCGGCCCGGTCGAGGGAATCAGGCGCAGCAGGCCGAGGCCCAGGGTCGTCTTGCCCGAGCCGCTTTCCCCGACCACGCCGACCGTGTGTCCCTCGCGCACCGTCACGTCGATGCCGTCGACCGCCTTCACGTGATCGACCGTGCGCCGCAGCACGCCGGCCTTGATCGGATACCAGACCTTGAAGCCGTGCGTCTCGATCACGACCGGGGCGTCGGCGGCGGCGGGCAGCGGATCGCCTGAAGGCTCGGCCGCCAGCAGATGTTTGGTGTAGTCATGGCGCGGCCGGGTGAAGATCTCTTCCGTCGGGCCTTGCTCGACGATCTCGCCCCCGTTCATGACGCAGACCCGGTCGGCCATCTTGCGCACGATGCCCAGGTCGTGGGTGATCAGCAGCATGGACATGCCGAGGCGGGTCTTGAGGTCGCGCAGCAGCTCCAGAATCTGAGCTTGGATGGTGACGTCGAGGGCGGTCGTGGGCTCGTCCGCGATCAACAGATCGGGCTCGTTGGCCAGGGCCATGGCGATCATCACGCGCTGGCGCTGGCCGCCCGACAGTTCGTGGGGATAGGCGCCGAGGCGCCGTTCGGCGTCGCGCAGGCCGACCAGATCGAGCAGTTCCAGCACCCGGCCACGCGCCGCGCGGGGGGCCAGGCCCTTGTGGATCAGCAGGACCTCGGCGATCTGCTTTTCGACCGTGTGCAGGGGGTTCAGCGCGCTTAACGGTTCCTGGGGGATCAGGGCGACCCGGTTACCGCGCAGGGTGCGCATGACCGCTTCCGGCGCGCCGATTACCTCTTCGCCCTCGAACAGGATGGAGGAGTCCGAGCCGTGGCTCGCCAGGGGATAGGGCAGAAGCTGCATGATCGAGAGCGCGGTCACCGATTTTCCCGAGCCGCTCTCGCCCACCAGGCCGAGGGTCTCGCCCTTGGCGATCTCGAAGGAGACGCCGCGCACGGCCGGGACGGTGCGCCCGCCGACCGAGAAATCGACGGAGAGATTCGTGGCGGAGACGAGAGGCTTGCTCATGCCACGGCCTTTCGCGGGTCGAAGGCGTCGCGCACCGCTTCGCCGATGAAGACGAGCAGGGCGATCATCGCCGTGATGACGAAGAAGGCGGTCAGGATCAGCCAGGACGCCTGGAGGTTGTTCTTGCCCTGCTGGACCAGTTCGCCCAGGGAGGGCGAGCCGGGCGGCAGGCCGAAGCCCAGGAAGTCGAGGGAGGTCAATTGAAAGACCGCGCCCACGGTGATGAAGGGCAGGAACGTGACGGTCGCGACCATGGCGTTGGGGAAGACATGCTTGAACATGATGATCCGGTCGCTCACCCCGAGCGCGCGGGCGGCGCGGACATAATCGTAGTTGCGCGCCTTCAGGAATTCCGCGCGCACCACCGCGACCAGGCCCATCCAGCTGAACAGCAGCATCAGGGTCAGGATCGACCAGAATCCGGGCACGATCACGCTGGCCATGATGATCAGCAGGAAGAGCACGGGCAGCCCTTCCCAGATCTCGATGAAGCGCTGGAACAGAAGATCGACCAGGCCGCCGAAATAGCCCTGTACGGCACCTGCCCAGACCCCGACGAGCGAGCTGAAGACGGTCAGGATCAGGCCGAACAGGATCGAGATGCGGTAGCCGTAGATCACCCGCGCCACGACGTCGCGGGCCTGGTCGTCGGTGCCCAGCCAGTTGCGGGCCGACGGCGGCGCCGGCGCCGGCTCGTCCAGGTCCAGGATCACCGTGTCGTAGCTGTAGCGGATCGGCGGCCAGAGCATCCAGCCCTTCGCGGCGATCAGGTCCTCGACGAATGGGTCCGTGTATTCGGCTTCGGTCAGGAACTCGCCGCCGAAAGCGGTTTCCGGATAGGACTTGAAGATCGGCATGTAGAGGGCGCCGTCGTAGGAGATCAGGAAGGGCTTGTCGTTGGCGATGAACTCGGCCGGCAGGGTCACGGCGAAGAGCGCCAGGAAAATCCAGAGTGCCCAGAAACCCCGCCGGTTGCGCCGGAAGTTATAGAGGCGCCGCCGGGTCAGCGGAGTGATGGTGAGCCCCAGGAAGCGGCGCGGCGCGCTCAAGCTCTCGGCCCCGGTCATCATTTAGCGCCTCGCCTCGAAATCGATGCGCGGGTCGACGAAGATGTAGGTCACGTCGCGGACGATCGCCATCACCAGACCGAGCAGGGTGAAGAAATAGAGAGTGCCGAACATGACGGGGTAGTCGCGCTGGATCAGCGCCTCCCAGCCGAGCAGGCCGAGCCCGTCGAGGGAGAAGATGATCTCGACCAGGAAGGCGCCCGTGAACAGGATGCCGATCAGCATCCCGGGGAAGCCGGCGATGACGATGATCATGGCGTTGCGGAAGACATGGCCGTAGAGCACGCGCTTCTCGGTTAACCCCTTGGCCCGCGCGGTCAGGACGTATTGCTGGTTGATCTGGTCGAGAAAGGAATTCTTGGTCAGCATGGTCAGGCTGACGAAGCCGCCGATCACGATGGACAGGATCGGCAGCACCATGTGCCAGAGATAATCCAGCACCTGCTCGTACCAGGGCAGCGCAGCCCAGCCCTCCGACACCAGGCCGCGCAGCGGAAACCACTGGACGAAGCCGCCTCCGGCGAAGAGCACGATCAGCAAGGTGGCGAGCAGGAAGCCGGGCGCGGCATAGGCAACGATGATCGCCGTGCTGGTCCAATAGTCGAAGCGGCTGCCGTCGCGCACCGCCTTGCGGATGCCCAGCGGGATCGACACGAAATAGATGATCAACGTGCTCCATATCCCTATGGAGATGGAGACGGGCAGCTTGTCGATGACGAGCTGCACGACCGGCTGGTCGCGGAAGAAGCTGTCGCCGAAATCGAAGACCAGATAATCGCCCATCATCTTGAAAAACCGCTCGTGCATCGGCTTGTCGAAGCCGTAGAGCGTTTCGATCTCCTTGATGAAGGCCGGATCCAGGCCGCGCGCCCCGCGATAGTCCGATTCCCCGCCGCTCTGGCTTTGGCTCTGGGCGCCGGGGGCGGCATCGCCCTGGGACCCGGTGAAGCGGGCGGTGGAGGAAACGGCGGTGCCCTGAATCTGGGCGATCAACTGTTCGACCGGGCCGCCGGGGGCGACCTGAACGATCACGAAATTGACCACCATGATGCCGATCAGGGTGGGGACGATCAGCAGCAGGCGCCGGACGATATAGGCGAGCATGGTCTGGCCGGCCTCCGCCTAGTCCGCGTCCAGGGTGGAGATGCCGGCCTCGACCGCCGCCGCCTTTTCGGGATCGATCCACCAGGCGTCGAGATCGATGCCGTAGGGCGGAACAATCTCCGGTTGCCCGAACTTGTTCCAATAGGCGATGCGGGTCGTCCGGATGTGATATTGCGGGATCGCGAAATGGTTCCACAGCAGCACCCGGTCCAGGGCCCGGGTCCGCGCGATCAGCGCTTCCCGGTCGGGCGCGGCGATCAGCAGGTCGATCAACTCGTCGACCACCGGATCCTCGATCCCGATCAGGTTGCGCCCGCCCGGCGTCCCGGCCGAGGCCGAACCCCAGAAATCGCGCTGTTCGTTGCCTGGCGAAAGCGATTGGCCGAAGCTGCCGATCGCCATGTCGAAATCGTATTCGTCCATCCGGTTCTGGTATTGCGTGGTGTCGACCGTGCGCACACGCGCCGTGATGCCCAGGCGCTTCAGGTTCCTGGCATAGGCCAGGACGATGCGCTCAAAGGCCGGCGAGACGAGCAGAATCTCGAATTCGAAGGGCGCGCCCGTCTCGTCGTTGCGCAGCACGCCGTCCTTGACGTGCCATCCGGCCTCTCCGAGCAGGCGGAAGGCCTGGCGTCGGTTCTCCCGAAAATAGCCGGAGCCGTCGGTCGAAGGCGGCTCGTAGATTTCGGTAAAGACCTCGTCCGGGACGCGGCCCCGGTAGGGTTCGAGGGTTTCGAGTTCGGCTTCGGTCGGCAGCTCCGTCGCGGCCAGTTCGGAGTTGGAGAAATAGCTCCTGGTTCGCTCATATTGGCCGTAGAAGAACTTGGCGTTGGTCCATTCGAAGTCGAAAGCATGGCCCAGCGCCTGACGCACCCGCTTGTCCTGGAACAGGGGTCGGCGGGTATTGAAGATGAAGGCCTGCATGCCGGTCGGAATTTCATTGGGAATCGCTTCGACCTTGACCAGACCGTCGCGCACCGCCGGGAAATCGTAGCCGGTCGCCCATTCCTTGGCCGTGTTTTCGACGAAGATGTCGGTCTCGCCCGCGCGAAAGGCGATCCGCTCGACCGTGCGGTCGCGGTAGTACTCGAACCGTATCCGGTCGAAGTTGTAGCGCCCAACATTGACCGGCAGGTTGGCGCCCCAATAGTCGGGCACGCGTTCGACGGTGATGCTGCGGCCCGGATCGACCTTGGCGATCCGGTACGGGCCGCTGCCCAGGGGCGGCTCCAAGGTCGTCTTGTCGAACTCCCTGCCTTCCCAGTAGTGCTTGGGCAGGACGGGGAGCTGGCCGACGATGACCGGCAGTTCCCGATTCTCGCCCTCGGCGAAGGTGAATTTCACACCCCGCTCGCCGATCCGTTCGACCTCGGCCACGCTCGCGAAATAGTAGCGGTAGAAGGGGTGGCCCTTCTCGCGCAGGGTCTCGAAGCTCCAGATCACGTCCTCGGGGGTGATCGGCCTGCCGTCGTGCCAGCGCGCCCGGGGGTCGAGCCGGAAGATCGCCCAGGAGCGGTCTTCCGGCGTCTCGACCGATTCGGCGACCAGGCCGTATTCGGTGTTGGCCTCGTCCCGGGTGCTGGCCATCAGGGTTTCGAAAACGTAGCTGACCCCGGCCGCGGCCTGCCCTTTCAGGATATAGGGGTTCAGGTTATCGAAAGCGCCGATCGCCGAACGGCGCACGAGGCCGCCCTTGGGCGCGTCCGGGTCGACATAGTCGAGATGCGTGAAATCGGGCGGGTAGCCCGGCTCGCCATGGATCGCGAGGCCGTGACTGGGCTCGGTCTCCGCGGACCCGGCCGCCGGCAGGAGCAGGGCGAAGGTGAAAAGCAGCCCGGCCCGCAGGGCGATCGGAGACAGTTCGGTCATGACGAAAGGATGTCCAGGGCCGTCCGGTGGGTCCCCGAATCGCCCGCGGCGAGCATGCGGCCGTCCGAATCGAGGCGCAGCGGCCGGCCCTGCCAATCGGTGATCCGGCCCCCGGCATTTTCGATCACGGGCACCAGGGCGCAGTAGTCGTAGGGCTTGAGACCGGCCTCGGTGTGGAGATCGATGAAGCCGGAGGCCAGCAAGCCGGTGGCATAGCAATCCGTGCCGTAGCGCACCAGTTTGACCGCGTCGCGAAGGCGGGCGAAGGCCTCGGCATCGCCGCCCCGGTACATGTCGGGCCCGGTCGAACACAGGGTCGCCCCGCCGATGCCCGCGCAAGCGCGCGTCGTCACCCGCTTGCCGTTATGGGTCGTGCCATGGCCCCGGGCGCCGATCCAGCGCTCGCCCAGGGCGGGATGGTCGACCACCCCCAGGATCGGCACGCCGCCTTGCAGCAGGGCGATCAGGGTGCCGAACAGGGGGACGCCCGAAATGAAGGATTTGGTGCCGTCGATGGGGTCGATGACCCAGACGAATTCCGCGTCCGGGTTCTCGGTGCCGTATTCCTCGCCGACGATGCCGTGGCCCGGGCAATGGGACGCGATCAGGTCGCGGATCGCCGCTTCGACGGTGCGGTCGGCGATGGTGACCGGACTCTCGTCGGCCTTCTCGTCGACCGTTACGGGGGTGCGAAAGTAACGCGCGACGATCTCGCCGCTCGCCGCCGTCATGCGGTCGGCGAGGGCCAGAAAGGAATTGGGGCAGAGTTCGGCGCGAGCCTCGGTCATCGTGGCCGCAGTGTGGACCAGCGGCCCCGGGTTTTGAAGCCCGGCGACCGGTTCGGACCGAGCGAGTCCGGGCGGTTCAGGCGGAGCCGACGGTCTTGAAGCTGAAAGCCCCCAAGAGATGGGTGATCCGCCCGTCCGCATCGGCCAGGGGCATGAAGACGGAGCGATAGAGGACCGTGTCGCCGGCGGCGTCGGAGAAGCGGTCCGAATCGGCCAGGGGCCGGCGCACCGCCGCGGCCGCGGCCAGGACCTGGGTCGTGCGGTCGCGCATGCCCGAGGGCAGGCATTCCCCGACCGTGCGCCCGCGGGTGCGCGTGCCGCACAGGCGCTCGACCTCCTCGCCGCCATAGGCGACCATGCCCGGCGTGCGGCCGTCGGCCTCCAGCGCGATCAGCACGGCGTTGCGGTTGAGATCCGGCATGCGTTCGATGCCCAATTCCTCGACCGAGGGGCAATCGCGCTCGCCCCGCAGGGAGTCCCAATAGGCCAGGGCCGCGCCGGTCGCGCGGCGCTCGGCCGGCGTGGCGCGCTCCGCGCGTGTGTTCGTTTCGGACGATTCGAATGCGTAAACCATGCAACCCTCCCGCTCGTCGCGAAGTCGTGTTCGCGATCCAAGGCTAGCGGTCAAGCGTGAAGGAATGGTTTACCTTAACAAGACCTCGCCGGAGGCCCCGTGCGGGCGCCCGGCTACTGCCCGACGCTCTTGAGATAGGCGATGACGTTGACGCGGTCGGCCTCTTTCTTGAGCCCGGGGAAGGACATCTTCGTGCCCGGCACCGCACCCTTCGGATCGGCGAGATACGTGTCCAATTCCGCCTCCGTCCAGGTCCCGCCCAGCCCGGCCATGGCCGGCGAATAGCTGTAGTCGGGTGCCGACGCCTTGGCGCGGCCGACGATGCCGTAAAGATTGGGGCCGACCCTGTTGGCCCCGCCCTGATCGACGGTGTGGCAGGCCTTGCACTTGCGGAAGACCTTCTCGCCCGCCGCGGCGTCGCCGGCGGCGGCAGTCTGAGTTTCCTCCGCCTTGGCGGGTTCCGGCTCGCCTTTGGCCTCATCGGCCGGCTTTTCCTCGCTCGCGGCCGCCTCTTCCTCCGCCGGCTTCTCGCTCGCGGCCTCTACCTTCGGGGCTTCGCTGGCCTCGACCGTCGGCTCGGGCAGCGGCACGGGCGAGGCACTGAGGCTGCGCAGATAAAGCAGCAGGTCGGCGCGCTGGTCCGGCTTCTTGATGCCGGCAAAACTCATTTTCGTGCCGGGCACCACGCCCTTGGGATCGGCGAGGAATTCGTTGAGGCTTTCGAGAGTCCAGGTGCCGCCCTTGCCGCTCATGGCGTCCGAATAGGCGAAGCCCGCGACGCTTGCCGGCGCGTGTCCGACGATCCCCCACAGATTCGGGCCGACCTTGTTCGCGCCGCCTTGCTCCGCCGTGTGGCAGGCGGCGCATTTCTTGAAGACCTTCTCGCCCGCCGCCATGTCGCCTTCGGCCAGGAGCACGGCCAGCGGCGCGACAGGCTCCTCCTTCTCGGGCGCGGCGGCCTCGACCGCCGGCGCGCCGTGACCTGCATCCGGCGCATGGGCGCCATCGTCGGAACTGACGAGAGCGTTGCCGATATAGCCGATCACGAAAAGGGACAGGAGCGCGGTCAGGCCGGCTCCGACGATTTTGTTGATCTCGAATGTGTTCATGACGATCCCTGGGCGATCCCTTGGGCGGGGTCTAGGACTTCGGTCTCGGAGGCCGACGATAGGCTTCCCCCTTGCCGGCGCGCGGAACATTAGCCCCATCGCAAACCGCTGTCCACACGGCCAAAGGGGGCTGGCACCGGGCTGAATCCGCTATACTGCGCGATGCCTTGAGAGCGGCCGGAGAAACGACGCCATGACAGCCCAGATCGACGATCGCCCCGGCGCGCCGGAGACGGGAGCGCCGGCCAGTTCCTCGGCCAATCCGGCGGCGAACCCCCCGGCGAATCCTTTGGTGATCGTCCCCGCGCGCCTGGCCTCGACGCGCCTGCCGAACAAACCCCTGGCCGAGATCGGCGGCCTGCCGATGATTGTCCAGGTCCTGCGCCGCGCCGAGGAGGCGGCGATTGGGCCGGTCATCGTGGCCTGCGGGGACGCGGCGATCGCCGAAGCGGTGGAATCCGCGGGCGGCCGCGCGGTGATGACCCGACCGGACCATCCCTCGGGCTCGGACCGGGTGTTCGAGGCGGTGGAGCGGTTCGATCCCGAGGGCAAGCACGATGCGATCGTGAACGTCCAGGGCGACTTGCCGACGATCCCGCCCGCGGCGGTGCAGGCGGTCTTCGCGCCGCTCGCCCGGCCGGGGGTCGATATCGCCACCATCGTGGCCGAGATCCAGGACGAGGAAGAGCGCCGGGACCCGGCGGTGGTCAAAGCGGTGCTGAGCATCGGCCCGGGCGAGCGGATCGGCCGCGCTCTCTATTTTAGCCGCCTGCCCGTACCCGGCGGCGAAGGGCCGCTCTATCACCATATCGGTTTGTACGCGTACCGGCGGGAGGCCTTGGCCCGTTTCGTGGCGCTGCCGCCCGGCGTGCTTGAGCAGCGCGAGAAACTCGAGCAGCTCCGCGCGCTCGAGGCCGGCATGCGGATCGAGGCCGGTCTCGTTGACACGGTTCCGCTCGGTGTCGATACTCCCGCCGACCTCGCCCGGGCCCGCGCGATCTTCGATGCCTCGCCGGGCCGTTGAGCCGCAGACCGGGACGAGTCCAGCCATGACCAGCGCCACCGATTCCGACGGGAAGATCGCTTTCCAAGGCGTGTCCGGAGCCTATTCCGACGCCGCCTGCCGGATCGTCCATCCGGAGCTGGAAACCCTGCCTTGCGAATCCTTCGAGGATGTCTTTGCCGCGGTAAGCGAGGGTCGGGCCCGCTATGCCATGATCCCGATCGACAATTCCCTGGCCGGCCGGGTCGCGGATGTCCACAGCCTGATGCCGGGTTCGGGCCTGCATGTCATCGCCGAGCATTTCCAGCGCATCAACCATCATCTCCTGGCTCCCAAGGGTGCCACCTTGGAGGGGCTGAAGACCGTTTACAGCCATGTCCACGCCCTGGGCCAATGCCGCGCGGTCACGCGCATGCTGGACCTGAAGGCGGTCGTCGCCGCCGACACGGCAGGCGCGGCGAAGGAGGTGGCGGAGCGCGGCGACGTCACGCAGGCGGCGATCGCCTCGGCCCTGGCGGCCGAAGCCTACGGCCTCGACGTCCTGAAATCCGAGATCGAGGACGCCGAGCACAACACGACCCGCTTCCTGGTCCTGGCGCGAGAGGCGATCGATCCCGATGTCCGGCGCGGCCCGCTCATCACCACCTTCGTCTTCCGGGTGCGCAACGTGCCGGCGGCCCTCTACAAGGCCATGGGCGGCTTCGCGACCAACAGCGTGAACATGACCAAGCTCGAAAGCTACATGGTCGGCGGGCGCTTCACGGCGACCGAGTTCTATGCCGATGTCGAAGGCCATCCGGAGGAACGCAACCTCAAGAACGCGCTCGAGGAACTCAGCTTCTTCTCGCGCGAGGTGCGCATCCTGGGCGTCTACCCGGCCCATCCCTACCGCTATCAGGCCGAGGCCATCGCCGACAGCGCCGATTGAGCGGCCTTAGGCCAGGAGGGCGCGCACCAATCCGACGAGGGCCAGGGCCGCGAGCAGGATCATGGTGAAGCGCCGGAAGGTCTCGGGCGCGGTCGCGACGAAGCGGCGATGGCCGATGGCGAGACCCGCCAGGACGATCACGAAGAATCCGAGGCTGCGCAGCAGAATCTCGCCGCTGATCAGCCCGGCGCCTCCGGCATAGGCGGCGCTGAACAAGTCGGTGCCGAGCAGATAGGCGATCAGGCAGGCCCGGGTCGCGGCCGCCCCCAGCGGGGTCGAGAGATAGTAGACGACGGCGGGCGGCCCGCCCATCGAGGTGGCGCCGTTGATCACGCCCGACAGGGCGCCGGTCAGGGCGGTCGGCAACGGGCCGGGCATCCGCCCCAGGACAGGGCCGCGCGAAAGAACCGCGACAGCCGCCAGGATCAGCACCGAGATGAC
>JABIRQ010000378.1 GCA_018699755.1 Rhodospirillaceae bacterium
GACCGTGGTTTTCGTGACACGCGCATCACCGAGGAGGATATCGAGATTTTCGAGCGGTTCGTCGGGCGGCTCCCGAAATCAGCGCTGGACCGGCTGACCTATCTCCGCGGCTACGACCCATGGGCCGTCCACACGGAAGCGGCGGCATGAGCGCGCTTACGCGCCTGGTTCCGCTCGGTCTCAAACTTTCGCTACCGGCCTATCGCCAAGGCTGGCTGCGCCGCCATACCGTCCTGACTCGCCATATCGCCGAGGTCGCGGCAAACTTGAGATTCGGCGAAACCGATGGAACGCCCTGGATCGAAGAGCCCAACGGACAACGTTTTCACGGCTTTTGGACCGAGGGCAAGGATGCGGACTTGTTTCGCATCCTTGCTCCCGCCATGCCCAAGAACCTTGCCGCACCGTGGTTTCGGATTGCGCGCGACTACGTCACCCGCTACCGCTTTCCTCATATGTGGCCGGATCTTCGCCCGGACGGTGCCCGGGACGAATTGGGCGGCTTCCACGGACAGCACAAGGACTCATACGAGGACCTTTTGCCCGAGACGCGGCAGGCCCTTCTCGCCGCCTTTCGGCCGGGGCCTTGCGATGTCGTACTCGACGGCGGCTGCTATGTCGGCTTCGGCGCGGTGCGGATGGCACGCGAAGCGCCGGAAGGAAAAGTCTATGCCGTCGAGGCGGACGCCCGCTGTCATGCCCTTCTCTGTCGAAACCTATCAGCCTTGCCGGCTGGCAACGCGCTCCCGATCCATGCCGGCCTTTGGCGCGAGAGCGGCCGGATGGCACTGGGTACCGGGATCGCCCAGGCCAATTCCTTGATCGCGGATATGGTTTCACTGGACGACGGCGCGGAGATCAATGTCACCACCGTCGATCGGATTCTCGAAGACAACGGTGTCGATCGCCTCGATATGCTCAGCCTAACCATCAACGGCGCAGAGGTCGAAGCGCTGGCCGGCGCACGCCGGGCGCTTGAACACCACAGACCGCGTATCCGCTTGGCCGGCTGGTATCGCCGCAATGGCGAGCGCATCGCTGACACCGCGCGCAATGTGCTCGAAGAGGCGGACTACTGGGTCTATACCAGCGCCCATGGCGATGTCCTCGCGCTGCCGCGCGAACACGCCGCAATTCACCACGCGGACCGGATCAGCCATGGCTGATTTCACCTTCTCCGGCTATGCCGCCCTGCTCGATCGGTTCGCCGAACTCGACTACGAGGTCGTCGATTTCGAGAGCGTGGCGCCCGAGGCCAGCCATCTGATCTTGCGGCACGACATCGACCTGTCCGTCGAAGCAGCCCTGCCGATGGCCAAGCTTGAGGCCGAACGCGGATTGGCGGCAAGTTATTTCGTGCAGATCCGGAGTCCGCTCTACAATGCTTTCGCGGCGCCGGCCCTGGATGCGTTGCGATGCATGACATCGCTGGGCCATACGATCGGCCTGCACTTCGATGCCGCGCTCTATGGCGCCGCGCCCGCCGAACTGGATCGGGCGGCGGCCCGGGAGTGCGAAACCCTGGAAGCCATGCTGGGCCGGTCCGTGCCGATGATCAGTTTTCATCGCCCGGCGCCTGCCCTGCAGGGGCGCGAAGGGCGGATTGCGGGCCGTATGCATGCCTACGAACCGCGCTTTTTCCGGGAGATCGGCTATTGCTCCGATTCTCGGGGTGCCTGGCGCCATGGACACCCGCTCGACCATGCGGCGGTGGTCAAGGGCAAGGCCTTGCAGTTGTTGATCCATCCGCTGTGGTGGATAACTCCGCCCGGCACGCCCGCGGCCAAGCTCGATCGTTGGTTCGAGACGCGTCTCGCCGCTCTGGATCGCGACCTAGCCGGCAATGTTGGCGTCCACCAACCAGGCCGTTGCCGTATGGAATGGAGCGACACGTGACACTGCAGGTCGGCGTCGTCGGACTGGGCCATTGGGGTCCGAATCTCGTCCGCAACTTCGCTGCGCTGAGCGCGCTCGGCGCGATTTGCGAGCCCGACGAGGCGAGGCGCGCGGCCGTGCTCGCTAATTTCCCGGGCCTCCGGTCCTTCGCCCGACTTGAGGATCTGCTGGCCGACGACGGGATCGACGCCGTCAGCATCGCCACCCCTGCCACCAGCCACGGCGCGCTGGTGCGCCAGGCGCTTGCGGCGGGCAAGCATGTGCTGGTCGAGAAGCCGCTTTGCCTCGACCCCGAGGAGGGTGCCCAACTGGCCGCCGAGGCGCGGCGTGCCAAGCGCGTCTTGATGATCGGACACCTTCTGCTTTACCACCCAACCTATCGCGCGCTGCGCGAGATCGTCCGGGCGCGGCGCATCGGCGACTTGCGCTACGTCTACTCGAACCGGTTGAGCCTTGGGAAAATCCGGCGCGAAGAGAACGCCTTGTGGTCCTTCGCACCGCACGACATCTCGATGATCCTGGACCTGATCGGCGAGATGCCGGTGCGCGCGAACGCGAACGGCGGCACCTATCTGGCGCCGCCGGTCGCCGACACCAGCCTGACCCATCTGACCTTCGGCTCGGGGGTCCAGGCCCATATTTTCGTTTCGTGGCTACACCCGTTCAAGGAGCACCGGACGGTCGTGGTCGGATCGGAGGGAATGATCGTGTTCGACGACGTGCGCAGCGGCCCGGACAAGCTGCTCCTCTATCCCCATGCGGTAGGTTGGCAGGGCGGCCTTCCATCAGTCGAGAAGGCCGCCGCCCAGCCGATTCCTTATGAGAAAGACGAACCCCTGGCCGTCGAATGCGCCCATTTCCTGGAATGCGTTGCGACCGGAGTCGAACCATTGTCGAATGCCGGCGAGGCCCTGAACGTCTTGCGCGTCCTCTCTGCCTGTCAGGACTCCCTATCTCGGGGAGAACCGGTCTCCTTGGACGCAATATCCGAATGACGGCCGCGCCCTTCGTGCATCCGACCGCGGTCATCGACGACGGCGTCGAGATCGGTACCGGAACCCGCGTCTGGCACTTCGCGCATCTGCTCCCCGGCACGGATGTCGGCCGCGATTGCGTGATCGGCCAGAACGTGATGATCGGACCCGACGTGATCGTCGGCAACGGCTGCAAGATTCAGAACAACGTCACCCTCTATAAGGGCGTGACCTTGGAAGACGAGGTCTTTTGCGGCCCGTCCTGCGTCTTCACCAACGTCCTTCGACCCCGCGCCTTCGTGAATCGCCGCGACGAGTTCGCCCCTACGCTGGTTCGGCGGGGGGCCACCATCGGGGCCAACGCGACCGTAATCTGTGGCGTTACGATCGGCCGCTACGCCATGATCGGCGCGGGTGCCGTGGTCACCCGCGACGTTCCCGATCATGGGCTTATGATCGGTGCGCCGGCGCGGCGCGTGGCCTGGGTGAGCCGGGCGGGCGAACGCCTCAGCGATGATCTGATCTGCCCGCGCACGGGCGAACGCTATGTGAAGACCGAAAACGGAATCGTCTGCGATGAGTGACTCACCGGCGCTGCTCCCCTTCATCGATCTGAAGGCTCAATACGCGAAGCTGAAGCCGGCGATCGATGCGCGGATCGCCGCTGTGCTCGACCATGGTCAGTACATCCTAGGACCGGAGGTCGCCGAACTCGAAGCCGCGCTCGCTTCCTTCGCGGGCGGAGGGCAGGCCATCGCGGTCGCGAGCGGGACGGATGCCTTGCTCATCGCCTTGATGGCCGAGGAGATCGGTCGGGGCGATGCGGTCTTCGTTCCGTCCTTTACTTTTCCCGCGACCGCCGAGGTGATCTGCCTGCTCGGAGCGGTCCCTGTCTTCGTCGACGTCGAGCCCGCCACCTGCAACATCGACCCCGCCTCCCTGACGGCGGCAATCGAGGCGGTCGAAACCGCCGGGCGCTTGCGCCCGCGCGCGGTGATCGCCGTCGACCTCTATGGCCTTCCCGCGAACTACCGCGCGATCGCGCCCATCGCCGAGCGCCACGGCCTGTTCCTGCTTGCCGACGCCGCGCAGAGCTTCGGGGGCGCGGATGGCGGCCGCCGCGTCGGCACCCTCGCGCCAGCCACGGCGCTGAGCTTTTTTCCGGCCAAGCCGCTCGGCTGCTACGGCGACGGCGGGGCCCTTCTGACCGACGATGCCGAACGCGCGGCACGCTGGCGCTCGATCCGCGCGCATGGCAAAGGCGACGGCAAGTACGACATCGTGCGGATCGGCGTGAACGGCCGCCTCGATACCCTCCAGGCCGCGATACTGCTGGCCAAGCTGGAGGTTCTGGAGGCGGAACTGGACGCGCGCGAACGTGTGGCAGGCTCCTACGATCAGGCCTTGGGCGATCTGGTCGACCGCCCCGCCCGCCCGGCGGACGGCCAGCATGCCTGGGCACAGTATACGATTCGCACATCGATACGCGATGCCGTCGCCGCGCGGCTGCGCGAGCGTGGCGTTCCGACGGCGATCTACTATCCGCGTCCGCTTCATCGCCAGCCGGCCTACGCCGATATATGCGAAACACCGGTGCCGCTGGAAGCCAGCGAAGCGCTAGCCCATCAGGTCCTCAGCCTACCCATGCATCCCTATCTCGACATGGGCGAGAGCGCACGCATCGGGGCGGAAGTGCTGGCCGCCCTCGAAGCCGGGGCCTGACATGAGTTTGGCAAGATCAGCGCAGCTCGGCGGAATAGCGGTGTCGTGACGGTGCCCGCCTTCTATCGCCTGTCGATCGCGCCCGATCTCCGGCAATTCGAGCCGGAGATCGCCTATGCCTGCGAATTTCTCGATCGCGCCCATGCCGTGCAAAGGGTCGAACGGGCCGACCGCGTTCTGCATTACGGCGATCGGCCGCCCCCGGGCGCGTTGGCCGTGCCAGCCGCTCTGTTCCCGGCCGGCGCTTCCCTCGACGAGGACGGAATCCACCCTGTCCACGATGCGCTGTCCGGAATCGAGGCGGGGCAGGGCCGGAACCGATTGCTTCCGCCGCCGGGCGCGGCGGTTGCCGGCGGGGCCATAGCCTATGATGCCCTCGGCCTGATCTTTCATCAGATTTCGCGGATCGAGGAGCGCGATTCGGTCTATACCGACCGTTATGGACGGTTTTCGATCGGGGGGGCGCTCGCCACGCGTCAGGACAGTCACCTCGCGCCGCTCGCCGATCGCGCAGCCCGCGATCTCGCCGCGCTGATTCGGGGTGAAAAACGGCCCGCCAACCGCACGCAATACTGCGTCCTGCTGACCCACGATGTCGACCGCCTGCGCGGCTACCACCGCCCTCATCTGCCGCTGCGCTACGCGGCGGGCGACCTGGTTCGACGGCGCGACCCGCAAGCGGCCTGGAAGCGGATCGTGGTCGGTTATCTCTCGCGCCTGCCCTGGTCGTCGTTCAACGAAATCATGGACCTGTCCGAACACTACGGTCAGCAGAGTCGTTTCTATTTCATGGGCCCGACCTGGCTCAGCAACGACAGCCCCTATGTCCACACCATGCCGCGCCTGCTGCGCAGGCTTGGCGACGCGGTCCGCCACAGGGGCCATATCGTCGGCTTCCACCCAGGCTACGCGACCGCCACCGACCCCGCGGAATGGACCCGCCAGCGCGAGGGGCTGGAGGCCGCGCTCGACTGCCCGGTGCTGGAAGGCCGCCAGCATACGTTGCGCTACGACAGCACGATCACGCCGGATATCTGGGAGGATGCCGACATGACCATGGACTGCACGCTCTCCTACCCGGAAACGAGCAGCTTCCGCGCGGGCACCTGCCGGCCGTTTCGCGGTTACAGCCTGCGGCGCCGGCGGCCGAGACGGCTGGTCCAGCATTCGACGGCGGTGATGGATTTCGGTCTTTTCGGCGGCAAGTACCGCGACCTCACCATCGACGAGGCCCTCGCCGAAACGGCCAGAGCCCAGGCCGTGTGCCGGGAATATGGCGGGACCCTCGCCTTGCTCTACCACGCGGGGCAGCCCCTCGCGCCGCAGCGTCCGTTCTACAAGGCGCTGTTGCGCCAAGCCTTTGCATGAAGAGATCCTCGGCCGAGGCTCCCCCCGCTGGCGAGGTTGCAACCGAAGATGCCAGCGCGGCGCGGACGGCAGCCGTGCTCTATCTGGATGCCGATACCGGGAAAGGCGGTGCCTCGCGCTCGCTGCTCTATATTGTCGAAAAGCTGGCCGCGGCGGGCTGGCGACCGGTCGTCGTCCTGCTGGAAACCAATGCACAGGTCGAGGGATTCCGCGGCAAGGGCCTCGTCTCCCATATCGTTCGGCAAATCCCGAAATTCCGCCCGGCCGACCGGCACAACCTGTTTTCCGCGCTCCGCTACCTGTGGCATCTACGGCGCCTGTTCGGCCTGATTCCCGTCCTGCGCCGCCTGATAGCGGAGCACGAGATCCGGCTGGTCCATGTCAACCACGAGAACATCGCCCTGACGGGGCTACTGATCGCGCGCTATTTCGGCTTGCCCTGCGTCTGTCATATCCGGACCCAGCTCACCCCGACCCTGTCCGCCCGCCTGGTCAACCGGCTGATCGCGCGCTTCGCGACCGCAATCGTGCCGATCAGCGAACCGGCAGCCGAGCATTTCGCGGCGCTGGCGAACCGGCCCGCCGCGAGCGCGAAGATGACCACTATATACAATCCCGCACCCGACCTGCCGGACCTCGTGCGACCGCTGCCGGAGCTCGCGACCCCGGACGACAGGTTCCGGATCCTGATATTGAGCAACATCTCCCACAACCGGGGCATCGATCGCGTCGTCGATGTCACGCTGGCGCTGGAGCGGATGAACCGTCGCGACTTCGTCTTCCATGTCTGCGGCGGCCTGGCCCATACCCGGCTCATGCCTGGTACGCAGAACACCTATCTCGACGATATCCTGGCACGGGTGCGGGAACACGAGCTGGGCGACCGGATCCGTTTTCACGGCTACGTCGCCGAACCCCTGCGCGCGCTTGCATCCTGCCACGCCCTGCTGCGGCTCACGCGCCTGCGCCCAAGCCCCTGGGGGCGCGACATCATCGAAGCCATGATGGTCGGCCTGCCGATCGTCACCGTCGGAACTTTCCAGGGTTATGTCGAGGACGGCAGGAACGGCTTTGTCGATGCGACCTTCGACGCCGATCAAAGTGCCGCCCACCTGATTCGCCTGTGCGACGACGGCATGCTCCGGTCCGCGATGAGCGAGGCCAACCGCAAAAAGGCGCGCGCCATGTTCGACGCGGCCAACCGCGCGGCAGACGTCGCAGCCCTCTATCGCAGGATTATCGGAAGACGCCCCGCCTAGTGAAAATTTCGAACAAAGCCGGGCGTATCGGCGCCTTCAAATCCTCGATCCGAATCGAGGAGTTTCTGCAACAGCTCAACGCCCGCCTTGCCGAGACTCCGTCCGGGGACGCGCGACCGACACGGCCGAGTATCTTCGTCTCCGGCGGCCCGCGGTCGGGAACGACCTTCATGGCTCAGGCCCTGTGCGAGTATCTCGACGTCGACTTCATCGACAATCTGGCGGCGCGCTTCTGGTCGGCGCCGGTCACCGGCCTGCGGCTGTCGCGCACCATGCCCCGCGAGGCGCAAGGCGGTGATTTTTCCTCCCATTACGGACGGACCGCCGCGCAAAGCATCCATAACTTCCATTACTTCTGGATGAACCTCCTGAAGCTCGACGCGGTCGCGGACCTCTTTTCTTCACCGACCGAACGCGGCGTTTCGTGGGAAGCGATCCGGTACCACATCGCCGGCCTGCAGGGCGTTGCCGACAAGGCCTTCGTGTTCAAGGGCTACTACCCCTCGTATTTCATGGCCGATTTCGCGCGCGAGATTCCCAAATCCGTCTTCGTGATCATGCGCCGCGAACCCCTGCCGCAGGCACTGTCGCTCTATCGCGCACGCGAGGCCTTCTTCGGCGATCCAAAGGCTTGGCTGAGCCTGCATCCGCCGGAGATCGAGACCATTCTGACGCTTCCACCGGAAGAGCAGATCGTTGCCCAGATCACCGGCTTGCAGCGCTTTTTCGACGGCCAGATCGCGGAGGCGGGCGGGCAATTGCCTGTCGTCCACGTCGACTATGACCTTTTCGTCGAACAGCCCGAATCGACCCTTCGGCGGTTGGCTGCGGAGATCGAGCGGTACACCGGCGACCGCATCTCGACGACAGGTATCGTGCCCAGCCCCGAAGCGGTGCCGAAAAAAACCTACCCGCCGGAGCTCGTCGAGCGCATGCGCCAGGCCTTGGCGGCAGTCTGATGGGCGTCACCGTTTCAATTCATCAGCCGAACTACCTGCCCTGGCCGGGATATTTTCGGAAGATCGCCCAAAGCGATGTGTTCGTTTTCTTCGACAATGTCCAAATGCCCATCGGCAAGAGCTTGGTGACCCGCAACCGTGTGAAGACGGCGCAAGGCACACGCTGGCTGACCGTCCCCACCCACCGCGACAGCAGCGGCGCGAGCATCGCCGAGACTCCGATCGCCCTAGGGAACTGGAGCCGCAAGCATCTCATGACCCTCCAGACAGCCTATGCCGGTTCGCCCGCGCTGGAAGCCGTGCTCGACATCCTCGAATCGGCCCTGGCAGCGGACCACCGGACGATCGCGGCCCTGAATGTCGACCTTGTCGTGCGCCTTTCAGGCTATGTCGGAATCGATTCGGTTCGGTATCTGCGCGCGTCCGAGATGGGCCTCACCACCGAAGGCGGTGCCAGCATCCCGGAAATTCTTGAGAAAACCGGTGCGACGGCATATCTGACGGGCTCCGGTGCGGGATCGATGCGCTATCTCGATGAAGAAACCCTGGCTGGGCACGGCATCGAGACCCTGTTCGTCGATTCGGCGTTTGAATCCTATCCGCAACGCCATGGGAACTTCGAGCCTGATCTTTCGGTCCTCGATGTCCTCCTCAATTGCGGGCCGGCGCAAACCCTGACCCGACTGCGTGCGAACGCCCCCCACGGCAGCGAGAAGCGCCCATGACCGGCAACTTTATCGACGAGAAAGCCTATTACCAAGCCAAGGAGCAGCGCGACCCCCAAACGCGCTTCTGGAACTCAAGCCATGGTCGCGACCGCCGATTCGATGCGATTCTTCGGCACACTGCCATCGCGGGCCAATCGGTCGTCGACCTCGGCTGCGGCGCGGGAGACCTGTTGCAGCACGCCGTTGCCAGCGGAGCCGTCCCGGCGCGATACGACGGACTCGACATCGTCGAGAGCTTCGTGGCGGAAGGCCTCGCCCGCGGGTTGCCCGGGCGGTTCCATAGCTGCGACGTGCTCGAGGACGAGTGGCCCGTCGGCCAAGCCGATTGGATCATCGCCAACGGGATATTCGCTTTGGCCCAAGCCGGGGACGGCTGGTGGACCCGATACCGCCGCCTTTCCGACAAGATGTGGCGCCAAGCTAAAACCGGTATGGCGTATACGATCATTTCGACCAATTCGCCCAAGCGGAACGAAGAAACGCGCTATTGCGATCCAGGCGAGATTCTCAACGAAGCGATCGCGCGTTTCGGCGATGCGGTCCTTCTCGATCACTCCTATCTACCGAACGACTTTCTCCTGGTGGTTCGCAAGACGCGGTAGCCGACCGAGGATTGCCACCCTGTGGGCCAAAAATGTCATGTAATATGAGCGTGTGGCGTTAAACTGCCCGCTCCTTTACAACGATTTGGCGCTCTTCGCTCTCGCATGCGCGGGGAGGTTCGTTTTCGGCCGCGTGCTTTTCGCGGCTTCATCAATCCGCTTTGCCTCCCAGGTCCAGGTTCATGATCTCCATCACCGAAATCGCCAGCTACGTGCCGGAAGGCTTCGAGTCGAACCTGGATAAGTTCGACAAGTTCGGCATCGGCCGCGAGTTCATCGACGAGAAGATCGGCGTCTACAAGGTCGCCCGAAAAGACGCGGCCCAGGAGACCTCGGACCTCTGCGTCGAGAGCTTCCGGCGCCTCGAGGCGAAGACGGAGATCGACCCAGCACAGGTCGACTGCATCGTGGTCTGCACCCAGAACCCGGACGGGCACGGCCTGCCCCACACCGCCGCCATCGTGCATGGCAAGCTGGGCCTGCCGACCCGCTGCGCCAGCTTCGACATCTCCCTCGGCTGCTCCGGCTATGTCTACGGCCTGTCTCTCGTGCGCGCCTTCATGGAAGCCAACGGCCTGCGGACGGGACTGCTGTTCACGGCCGATCCCTATTCCAAGATCGTCGATCCGGACGACAAGAACACCGTGCTGCTGTTCGGCGACGCCGCCGCCGTGACCCTGCTTTCGGTCGCGCCGAACGGGGCGGACGGCCATCTCGTGCCCAAGCGTTTCTCGTTCTGCAGCGACGGCTCCCTGTCGCCGGCCCTGTGCAACCGGGACGGCCGGCTGCATATGAACGGCCGCGCCGTGTTCACCTATTCCGCAACCACCGTGCCGGGAGAGATCACCGGCCTGGTCGAAAGCGCCGGGTTGAGCTTCGACGATTTCGATCTCTTCCTGCTGCACCAGGGCAGCCGCTACATCGTCGAGACCATCCGCAAGCGCCTGAATCTGGCCGAGAGCAAGGTGCCCTGCCGCTTGTGGGAGCAGGGCAATACGGTCTCCTCCTCGATCCCCCTTCTGCTCGAGAGTCACATTCACGATACGGCCGCGCAGCGCCTGCTGCTCTGCGGCTTCGGCGTCGGCCTGTCCACGGCATGCGGCATTCTCGAAAGGCAGCCGGACTGACCATAACGGCCGGTCCCGACATGCGGCCCAGCTCGGCGGGCCGCACCGTCTTCCTTCTGCCCTCCTTCGCCGGGGGCGGCGCGGAGCGGGTGGTCGTGACCGTGGCCGGCACCCTGGCGGAACGGGGCCGGGATATCCATTTGATCGTGCTGAGCGGAACGGGGCCTCTGGCGGACCTCGTATCGTCGGCGCTGCCGGTCCATGTCCTCGACCGGCCACGGGTGCGGGCGGCGCTGCCCGCCCTGGTCCGCACGATCCGCCGCCTGCGGCCCGCCACGATCGTCTCCACCATCAGCCAGCTCAACCTCGCCGTCGCGGCCCTGCGCCCGGCCATGCCGGCCGGCATGGCGGTCTATCTGCGCGAAACCAACACGCCCTCGCGCAACCTCGCCAGCCTGCCGCCTCTCGCCTAACGCGGCGTAAAACAAGGGCACCACAGTATTTGGTCCATGCCTTTGAGGCATGGGAGACATAATCATTATTGGTTGTCATCGCAATTCTTGGATGGCAGTTATGGATCTTGGCGCCGGGGAGGCGTTATCTACTGGGAGGAACACACAATGCATTTCACGTTAAATCGCCGTCAGGCGCTCTTGGGCATGGGGGCCGTTAGCGCAACCGCTGCTTTTGGTCTGCCTGCCCGCGCTGCGACACGCAATCTTGCGGTACTGCATCTGGCCAGCCATGCGCCGAGCTTCATCGCGTTCGAGCGCGGTTACTACAAAGACGCCGGGCTCGATATCGAGCTTAAGTTCTTCGAAGCGGCTCAGCCCATGGCCGTGGC
>JABIRQ010000067.1 GCA_018699755.1 Rhodospirillaceae bacterium
AACCGGGGCCTCGGGCTCACTCAATCCTACACAGGAGGCCGATATGGCCGAGAATACTGCGACCGACACGATCAATGACGACGACCTCAAGGACGAGGCTCTCGACCGCATGGACCGCACCAGTGGGGGGAAGTTTACGTACTCTCACAGTTCCCCGACTACAGTTCTTCGTCGGGTAGGCAGGCTCTAGTCTTGGCGCTTGTCCCAGAGCCCAGTTCCGCTCCCTTCCTGGGACGGGACCGGCGCCTGTCTGCATAGCCTGATCGAGCGGGTCCAGCTCGACCGCGATCCGCCGGCGCCGAGGGCCACATATTGAGCATGACGCCGCCCTTGCCCGCGAAGGGCTCGATATAGACGTCGTGCGGCGGGACCTCGTTGACGATGGTTTGATAGACCCCGGCGCCGGCCTTGCCGCCCGGATGGCCGCATCGAGCGCGTCGGCGATCCGCCGGAGCTCGGCCAAGAGGGCGCGCAGGATGCCCCTCGGGACGCCGAGGATTAGCGGAAACCCCTTCGGCCCTACCGGGGGGGGCGCCGCGGTTCTAGCATCGCCGGAGCCGGCGGTAGTCGCCGGCGACGGCGCGAACGGCCGGGCAACCTTCTCCGGTCATACTCCGGCCAGGAATTGCGGGGAGGGGAAGGGACGCGAGGGGAATCGGCGGAAAGCAGCGGGATTCCAGGGGACGGCCTCGAGGGCGGTCCGGATCGCGCCGAGAGTAAGACGAAGGGCGCTAGATCATTGATCTAGCGCCCTTTTATTTGGTAGCGGGAGAGGGACTCGAACCCCCGACACGCGGATTATGATTCCGCTGCTCTAACCAGCTGAGCTACCCCGCCGCAAAAGCCCCCGGCATATACGGCTCGTCCCGAAGGCTGTCAATACAGAGTGCCTTGCTCAACCGTCCCCTTCTCCCGGCCCGAAGAGAAGGACGGAAAAGGGCCTCGCCCCATTTGGCTCCACCGTCACCCGCGCGGCCCGGATATCGCGCGCGCCAGGCACTTCGAGACGCCACAGGTTCGGGACAACCGGGCCGTCTCCGTCGAAAAAGGGACGGTCGAACGCGAAAACATGGCTGTCGCCATGAACCAGAAGGACCGGCCCCCCAAACGCCCGCGCCCCGGCCCTCAGCGCCGCGTCGATGCGGGCGAAGCCGCTGGGGCCATCGACCGGGCGAAACAGATCGGCGTGCAGGGCGATCACCACCGCCTGGGCATCCACCCTGTCGGCGGCTTGAAAAATCTCGCCGATCCAGGCGATCCCGGCACCCTCGCGCGCGGAGAATTCCGCCGCGTCGTCTCGATTGTTGTTCGAACCGACGACATGAACGGTGCCGAATTGCACAGAACCCAGGCGCCAGCGGGCATTCTCGACATAGGCGGCGTAGCGCGGCCCCTCGTCCGCTTGGCGGATCAGGGCCAGGGGCGCCGCACCCAAGCTCTCGGCTGCCGGGAAACCAAGCGCGCGGACACGCGCAAGCCTCTCCTCGGGATCGGAGAAGCGCGGATCCTCGCCACGATGGCAGTCGGTCCATTCGTTGTCGCCAGGCGTGTAGACGAGCGCGCCCGCCATCGCCTTCATCTCCGCGAGCCGCGCATCGAGGAGCGTGTCCGTGCAATCGGCCTTGCTGCTTTTGATGTCGCCGACATGAATGGCGAGGCCCGTTCCTTGCGCTGCGATCTCTTTGAGCAGAGCGCGATAGGCCTCCAATGTCTCTTCGCCATAAGGCATGTCACCATAGGCCACGAATGAAACCGACTCCTCCGCCCGCGCGGCGCCGATCAGGGCGACCAGGATCATCAGGGCATAGCGGATCGAATGCAGACGCATGGCCGTTTCCCGGTTCGAATTCGAGCGTGGGTCGGTCAGGGCACGCAGCCGACGAATGAAAACCTCAGGCCGCTTTTGCCGCCAATTCGCGGCGAATCCAACCGCCGCCGAGCACCCGATCACCCGCGTAAAAGACACAGGCTTGGCCGGGGGCAACACCGAATTCCGGCTCCACCAAATCGACGACCCAGCCCGCGTCGCCTGGAATCAGCCGGGCCGGCGCGGGCGGGCGGGTCGAACGAACCTTGACCTCGCAGTCCAGTCCCGCCGCCGGGATCGGCTCGCCGAGCCAGTTGACCTCGCCCAGGGTGACGCGGCGGCGCGCCAAAGCCTCGCGAGGGCCGACGACGACGCGGGCGGTATCGGGCTCTAGCCGCAGGACGTAGTGAATGCCGCCACCGCCGATACCCAGGCCCCGGCGCTGCCCGACCGTGAACCGGGCGATGCCGTCGTGGCGCCCCAGGACGACGCCGTCCCGGTCAACAATCTCGCCGGGCCGGTGGGCATCCGGGCGCAGGCGCGCAACCAGGGAAGCGTAGTCGCCATTGGGGACGAAGCAGATATCCTGGCTGTCCGGCTTGTCGGAAACGGTCAAGCCATGGCGCCGGGCAATCGCCCGGGTCGCCTCCTTATCGAGGCCGCCGAGGGGAAAGCGTAGCATGCCGAGCTGTTCGCGGGTCGTGGCGAACAGGAAATAGCTCTGATCACGGCCCGCATCGGCGCCGGCGTGCAGTTCCGGCCCCGCCT